>CAYWWF010000066.1:0-7817 GCA_964461745.1 uncultured Oscillospiraceae bacterium
ATCCCATGGATTCACTGAATCATACATATTTTTGCATTCTTCCCCGGTCTTTTCGGATGCTTCCAAAAGCTCATTCAGTTCATCAATATCAAACCAAACGGTTTTATTCGAAGGAAAAATTCTTTCAACATCTTTAGCAATGTTAGTAGTTGCCATTCGGATGTAAGACAAGAGCCCCAAAATCTCGCTTTCGTAGTATTTAGCCAACTCGCAGGCCCGCGTGATCCTGTCCTTTTGTTTTTGCTTGTAATAAGTAATGTAAGCAATGACAATGGCAAGAACGCCAAGAGTGCCTGCGATTTTACTAATGACATCCACGTAGTACGCAAAACCCGTCACGATTAGACCCCTCTCGGCAATATTTTCCTATCTTCGACTTTGACTATACCATAAAAAGGTCTCATGTTTCAATATGCACTCTGCACAATTTGAAACATGAGACCCAATCATTATTTTCGCCCTTTACTTCGCCAGCAAACTCTCTTCCCACATCGGCGGCGCGGGAATGTTCATCAAACTCGCCACCGTCGCGGCCACATTGGCAAGGCCATAGTCGCCCGGCTCACGCAGTTGGAACTTGCCCTGCGGATCATAGAGAATGAACGGCACAGGGTTGAGCGAATGCGCCGTCTTCGGTGCCATCTTGCCGGACTTGCTCTTTTCCAACATGTCGTCGGCGTTGCCGTGATCGGCCGTGATCAGCAGGATGCAATTCTTTTCATCCACCAGCTTTTTCACACGGGCCAAACAGAGATCCACAGCCTCCACCCCGATGCGAGTCGCCTGGAGGTTGCCTGTGTGGCCGACCATGTCGCCGTTCGGATAATTGCAGCGCAGGAAACCATATCGGTTGGAACGGATCGCGTCCATCAGGCGATCGGTGACGTCGGCGGCCTTCATCCAGGGGCGCTCGTCAAATGAGACCTTGTCCGAGGGGATCTCTTCGAAATCTTCGTAATCGTCAGAGAATTTCTCACTGCGGTTGCCGTTCCAGAAATATGTGACATGGCCGTACTTCTGCGTTTCAGACACCGCGTATTGATGGACTTTATTGAGCACCAAAAGTTCTGAGAGTGTATTCTGGATGTCCGGCGGGCTCACAAGGTACTGCCGGGGGATTTGCAAGTCACCGTCGTATTGCAGCATACCCGCGTAGTGGACACGCGGGCGATCGCCGCGGTCAAAGTGGGTAAACGTATCCCAGTCAAAGGCCATACTGAGCTCAATTGCGCGGTCGCCACGGAAGTTGAACAAAATCACGCAGTCGTCGTCACGCATCGCGCCAACCGGGTCGCCGCGGTCGCCGACAACAAACGGAGGCAAATCCTGATCGATGATGCCGGGTTCCTCGTCCCGATAGGTGCGGATGGCCTCAGCGGCTGAGGGGAATTGACGCCCCTGCCCATACACATGGGTCTGCCATCCGAGCGCTACCATGCTCCAGTTGGCCTGGTATCGATCCATCGTGATCTTCATACGGCCGCCGCCGGAAGCAATTTTCGCATCGAAATCCGGGCCAGAGAGCTGGTTTAAGAGCGTCTCCAAATCCTCGACATAGTCCAGCGCCGAGGTGGCCGGGACGTCGCGGCCATCGAGCAATATGTGCACGCGTACACGGGTAAGACCGTCGTCTTTGGCGCGTGTGATCATTTGCTTTAGGTGCTCGATGTTGGAGTGGACATTGCCGTCGGAGAGCAGACCAATGAAATGCATCGTGGAGCCCTTCGTCTTGCAGGTGCCGGCAAAGTTTTGCCACACAGGAGAGGCAAACAGCTTGCCGCTTTCCAAGGATTCATTGACGAGTTTGGCACCCTGGGAATAGACCTGGCCGCAGCCCAGCGCATTGTGGCCCACTTCACTGTTGCCCATATCGTCATCGGACGGCAAGCCCACGGCGGTGCCGTGCGCTTTGAGGGAAAGGTTGGGGCAGGTCTCCATCAGATGATCCAGGGTTTTGGTATTGGCCAGCTTAACGGCGTTGCCCTCATCGTCACGGCCAATGCCGATGCCATCCATGACCACAAGTACGATTTGTCGATTCATAGTCGTTCTCCTTCGCAGTGATTCCTTTTTGTGTCACTATAGGTTGCCCGTTTCCGGCATTTTCTTTCCAAGACTTCTTTTTTCGCTGCTTATCAGTATACCAAGGGAAAAGGGAAAACACAAGGCGCATTTACAAACCGAAGGCGGTAACCCTTTTACCTTGAACAAAAGGGCTGAAACGAAAGAAAAATTTCGCCTCAGCCCCTTCTACTGCTCCGTTGCCGTACTTTACCCCATCGTCAGGGTCACGGCCACGTCGTACATGGTCTGCTGTAAGTCTTTCTTCATTTGCAGCGCTTCGTCGATGTCAAAATCCTTCATGATGCCGTCGACAACGCTCACAACGCGGTTGCTTTTGCCGCCAAGCAGCGCTTCCACCGCGTAGACACCCATACGGGAGGCCGTGACGCGGTCGCGCGCGGTCGGAGTGCCGCCGCGCTGAATGTGACCGAGGATCGTCACACGCGGGTCGAGTCCCGTCTCTTCCTTGACACGCAACGCCACATCGGTCGCACGCTTGGCCCCTTCGGCGACGATGATGACGAAATGATTGCGTCCGCGAATCTTTGCAAGGCGCATTTTTTCTATGACATCCCGCTCGATGTCAATGTCTTTTTCCGGTACCAGCACGGCGCTCGCGCCCACAGCTATGGCCACATAGACGGCCAAATGCCCGGCGTTGCGGCCCATGACTTCGACGACGCTGACGCGCTCATGGGACTGCATCGTGTCACTGAGCTTATCGATGCACTCGATGGCTGTGTTGCAAGCCGTATCAAAACCGATCGAGTAGTTTGAGCATGCCAGGTCGTTGTCGATGGTACCCGGAACGCCGATCGTGGAGACCCCGGCCGCGGCGAGATCCCGCGCGCCGCGGAAGGTGCCGTCGCCGCCGATGGCCACAAGGCCTTGGATGCCGAGATAGCGGCAGGTCTTGGCCGCTTTCTCGACGCCTTCGGGTGTCATAAATTCGGGACAGCGTGCCGTATAAAGGATCGTACCGCCTTGGCGGGTGATGCCGGCCACACTCTTGGCTGTGAGTTCTTCCACATCGCCGTTGATGAGGCCGTTGTAGCCCCGCCGGATGCCCAGACATTGCACGTTGGCCTGACAGGCCGTGCGCACGACGGCGCGGATGGCCGCGTTCATGCCCGGCGCGTCACCGCCGCTTGTGAGTACGCCGATGCGCGAAATTGTATCTCCCACGTTGGATCACTCCTTTTAACTTAGCCATGGATGCCATATAGTGAAGGGCTCTCGGCCCGGATGCGCTTAGGGTTGTCGAAAAAACGCTACGCGGGTTATTTCAACAAGGTTTATATCAGTTTTACCCTATCTTCCCCAAACCACTCTTTGAGCTGAGTTACCAGCCGCACATCGGGGTTTGTAAACGCACCGAGGCGTTTGCCCGTGTCTTCGAGTGCGACAACCACCGGCGTTTTGCCTGGGAAGAACCGCAGCAGCGGCAGCAGCCGATCGCCAAAGGGAACGTCCATACTCGAAAGCTTCACGTAAAGCGTCGTCTGCTCCGCGTCTTCACCCGACTGTGGCCCCTCGTGTGGGGTAAAGTCCAGCAGCGGGCGGATCTCGTCGACCAAAATCTGCGGCTCACGGTCGTCACGGGCACTGATTTTGCCCTTCACGACCACGGCGAGGTCGGGTTTCACGTAACTGCCACTGCGGGTAAGCACCGAGGCGAAGATCAGAAGTTCCATGCTGCCCGTGCGGTCTTCGAGTGTGGCGTAAGCCATCATCGAGTTGTTGCGCGTCGTCTTTGTGCGCACAGCGGTGAGCAGGCCGCAGAGCGTGACGCGCTGTTCGTCTTTAAACGTGCTCGGGCCGTTTTCGTCGGCAAAGTCCGAGACAATCGCGCCGATGCCGACGCTCCCGGCGCGGCGAATCTCCGCGCCATAGGCATCGAGCGGATGGCCCGAGAGGTAAAGGCCCGTGATTTCCTTTTCCATCAGCAGCCGCTCACGCAGCGGAAACTCAGGCACTTCGGGCATCACAAACAGTGTCTCTTGCTCCTCAAACAAATCCACCTGGCCCTCTAAGTTGCGGCGCGCACGCGCGTCGAGCGCGTGGAGCAAGTCATCCAGCGCCCGGAGCAAGGCCGCCCGGCTCGCGTGAAAACCGTCGAGCGCGCCGCATTTGATCAGACTTTCCACGGCGCGGCGGTTCATGTCATAGCGGCTCATGCGGCGGCAAAAGTCCTCAAACGAGGCAAAGCGCCCACCTTGTGCCCGCTCGGCGACCAAATCGCGGATGAACGCGCGGCCCACATTCTTTACAGCCACAAGGCCAAAGCGGATGTGCCCCTCGGGATCGACGATAAAGCCCGCGTCGGAGAGGTTGACGTCGGGGGGTTCAACGTCAACACCCATCTCACGGCTCTGCGCGATGTACTCAGATATCTTATCGGAAGAATCGAGCACACTCGTGAGTAGGGACGCCATATATTCTTTCGGAAAATGGCATTTTAGATACGCGGTGCGGTACGCAATCACCGCGTAAGACACCGCGTGGGCCTTATTGAACGCATAGTTGGCAAAGTCCATGATCTCGTCAAAGATAGATTCCGCAACACTTTGCGTCACGCCGTTTTGTATACAGCCCGTTATCTTTTCAGCCTCATTGCCAAAGATGAAGTTGTCGCGCTCGCGCAAGAGCTCGGCCTGTTTTTTCTTCGACATCGCGCGGCGCACCATGTCGGCCTTGCCGAGCGAAAATCCGGCCAAGCGGCGGAAAATTTCAAGCACTTGCTCCTGGTAGACGATGCAGCCGTAAGTCACCTGCAAGATGTCCCCCAGCATCGGGTGCTTGTAGCGCACCTTTTCGGGGTGCCACTTGTTTTCAATGAAGCGTGGGATGGATTCCATCGGCCCCGGACGAAACAGTGACACGACCGCCGTGATGTCCTCAATCGAATGTGGGCGCAAGTTCATACAGACGCGCGTCATGCCCGCCGACTCGAGTTGGAACACGCCGCCGGTCTTGCCCTCGGCGAGCATCCGGAAGGTTTCTTCGTCGTCCTCGGGCGCTTTCGCCAGCGAGAAGTCCGGGTTTTTCGCGCGAATCATCCGCTCGGCGTCGTGTAGCACCGTGAGGTTGCGCAGCCCCAAAAAGTCCATCTTCAGCAAACCCAATTCCTCGAGCGTACCCATCGGGAACTGGGTGACCACCGATTCGTCGTTTTTTGCGAGCGGCACATAGTCCGAAACCGGCGAAGCTGTGATCACAACGCCCGCCGCGTGGGTCGAGGCGTGGCGTGGCATCCCCTCGAGCGCGCGGGCTTTGTCGAGCAGACGGCGCATACGTTCGTCGTTTTCCTCGAGTTCCCGCAGCGCCGGGACGATTTGCAGCGCTTGATCGAGCGTCATATGTACGGCAAAGGGCACTTGTTTTGCAACCACATCCACTTCGGCGTAGGTGTAGCCCAGCGCGCGACCGACGTCGCGGATGGCCGCGCGCGCGGCCATGGTGCCAAAGGTGACGATCTGTGCGACGCGGTCGCCCCCGTACTTCTGGATCACGTACCCAATCACTTCGGGCCGACGGATGTAACAAAAGTCTATGTCGATGTCGGGCATACTGATGCGCTCGGGGTTTAAGAAACGCTCAAAATAGAGGCCGTACTTCATCGGGTCGACGTCGGTGATGCCAAGGCAGTAGGATACCATGCTCCCGGCCGCCGAACCGCGGCCCGGCCCAACGGGAATGTCCTGACTCTTCGCGAAGTCGATGAAGTCCCCGACGATGAGGAAGTAATCCACAAAGCCCATGCGGCGGATCATGTCGAGCTCAAACCGCAAGCGCTCTTTTTTGTCCTGGAGCGCGTCACCCTCCGCGTCTCCGTAGCGAGCGGCAAAGCCCTCGAGGCTCTTGTCCGTGAGATACTGGAAACTGTCTGTAACCCCCTCAGGCAGCGGGAACACCGGCAGATGATGGCGGCTGAAGTCAAAGTCCACGTGGCATCTGGAGGCGATCGAAACGGTGTTTGCGAGCGCCTCGGGGATCTCCGGGAACAGTGCTTCCATCTCGTCGCCGCTCTTAACATAAAGCTCTGACGCAGAAAAGCGCATCCGATCGGGGTCGGTGACGGTCTTGTTCATCTGGATGCACATGAGCACGTCCTGGGTGTCGGCGTCCTCGCGCGTGAGGTAGTGCGCGTCGTTGGTCGCCACAAGCGGGATGCCGGTCTCACGCGACAGGTCTATGATCTCTCGGCGCAGGTCCCTTTGTTCGGGCAGCCCATGATCCTGAATCTCCAAAAAGTAGTTGTCCGGGCCAAAGCTGTCACGGTACCAGAGCGCAGTATCCCGCGCTTCCTCGTAGGCCCCTTTTGTCAGAGAACGCGCCACCTCGCCGAACAGACAGGCCGAGAGCGCGATGAGGCCTTCGTGGTACTGCGCAAGGAGTTCCCGGTCGACGCGGGGCTTGCCGTAAAAGCCTTCGCAAAACGCGCGGCTGACAAGTTTCATGAGGTTTTGATAGCCTGTTTGGTTTTCACAGAGCAAAATCAAATGCGACGGCTCGGAATCGAGCTCATGGACGCGGTCGTTACGTGTACGCGGGGCAACATAGACCTCACAGCCGATGACCGGATGCAATCCGGCGGCTTTCGCCTTCTTGTAAAACTCCACGACGCCGTACATGACACCGTGATCGGTGATGGCCACAGCGGTCTGTCCCAAGTCGCGCACACGCTCCATAAGCCGCTCGATGCGGCAGACACCGTCGAGTAGGCTGTATTCGGTGTGCAGATGCAGGTGGACAAAATCCGGCATAAAATACTCCTTTTGTAGGAAAAACGCTCAGCTGATTTATTGTTTTTCTTTCCCCCGCCGAGGGCGGGGGAAAATTACTGTTCTTCCGCGATTTGTTTCAGTTTCCGCAAGCGATGGTTAAGCCCCGAGCGCCCGAGCGGCGGGGTAAAGCGCGCGGCGAGTTCCGTGAGGCTGTCCTCAGGGTACAAAAGCCGCATTTCGGCGGTTTCACGCAGCGCCGGGGTGAGCTTGTCCCACGCGTCGCTTTCCTTTAGCCTTTGAAGCGTGCGGCTCTGCGTCAGCACGGCTTCGACAGTTTTGGCGACGTTGGCGGTGTCGCAATTGACTTTGCGGTTGATCTGATTGCGCACGTCCTTTTCGACTTTGATCTCCATGAGTTGCAAGGCGTGACGCGTGGCACCGATTGTGGTGAGGAAATCCTCAATGGACTCGCTGGACTTAAAGTACAACACATGGTGCCCCGCGCGCGTCATGATTTTCGGGTTTAAGCGGCATTCATAAAACAGCGTGACGGCCTCGCGGCAGACATGCTGATGAGTCGTAGCCAGTTCCAAGTGGTACGTCTGTAGCGGGTTGAGGATCGTACCGCCGGTGAGGAATGCGCCGCGCAAAAACGCAGCCATGCAGCACTCGTCACCGAGCAGCGCCTGGTTGATGTGCAGCGTGACCCCGGAGGTTTCTCCATAGGCAAACAGTTCCCGCAGGGCGACAAGCTTGTCCGGTGAGACGATGCGCAGAGAGGTCTTCCCACCGAGTGGCGCACGGATTTCATCAAAGTCAAAGCCCGTTTGCGCGCGCAAGAGCGCGCTGAGTGTGTCAGCCAAAAGCGGAAGCCCCGTGACCACACGCACTTCCGTGGGACGAAAGGTGTGCGCAAACAGCAGCGCGCCGTAAAGCTGCGCGACACGGCAGCAGGCTTGCGTTTCATCCCTGCGGCAGAGTTCCGTTTTCACGTCCGCGGAAAACGACACCTCTTATCCCTCCTTT
>CAYWWF010000066.1:7917-9853 GCA_964461745.1 uncultured Oscillospiraceae bacterium
CGAATCTCGAGCCCGACCTCAGCAAAACGCTCACGGTCGATGACCGTCGGGCCCGCGCGCTCGACTTCGTAGCGGTCGAGCAGGGGACGGGAGACCGTCGCGCTGTTGAACAGGCAGACGTCAAACAGCCCTTCGGCGGTGTGCGCCTCAATGGCTTTGATGTGGTCAAACGCCGTGTAGTCCTCGGTTTCCCCCTCTTGGGTCATGACATTGCCGACATAGACCTTCAGCGCCGGTGTGCCCGCCAGGGCCTGGGTGATGCCGTCGACGAGCAAGTTGGGGATCAGTGAAGTGTAAAGACTGCCCGGGCCGAGTATCACCATGTCGGCAGCCCAAATGGCCGAGAGCGCCTCGGGCAGCGCAGAAGCCGGAGCGGGCACCAAGTCCACACGTGTTATGCGGCAGTTGTTCTTTTTTTTGTATTCGAATATTTTCGATTCGCCCCAGACCGTTTGCCCGTTTTCAAACTCGGCGGTCAGATGTACGCTCGCGTTTGTGACCGGGAGCACCCGTCCGGTGATGGCCAAAACTTCACTCATACGCGTCACAGCTTGCTCGAAACTCGAGGAGATGCCGTTGAGGGCGGCCAAAAACAGATTGCCGAAAGACTGGCCGTTGAGACTGCCCTCGGGAAATCGGTAGCTCAGCAGCTTATGTAGAATCGGCTCGGTGTTCGAAAGTGCGAGCAGACAACTGCGGATGTCGCCGGGCGGCGGCATCCCCAAGTCCCGGCGCAGCATCCCGGAACCGCCGCCGTCGTCGGCGACGGAGACGATCGCGGTGATGTTTTCGGTGCACTCTTTGAGGCCACGCAGCATTGTGGACAGCCCCGTGCCGCCGCCGATGGCCACAAGGCGCGGGCCCATCCGGCGGATGCGCGGTAAGTCGTCCCTATGGGGCAGTGCAAAGGCTTGCGTATCCATTTAGATCCTCCTGCCCACAAAACGCGGGCGGTCACAAACGCAAATCCACAGATCGCGCTTTACCCTTTTTCCATGTCCCTGTGTTGCAACGTCGCGTGATACCCGGCTTCCGTTAAAAACGCGTGGCAATCATGAGAAAGCGCGACCGAGCGGTGTCGCCCGCCGGTGCAGCCGATGGAAATCACGAGGGTGCTTTTGCCCTCTTGCTCATACTGGGGCAACAAAAACGTAAGCAGCCCGCGCAGATGGGAGATGAACTCGTGGGTCTGCGGCCAACGCATCACAAAACTGGAGACGGGCGCGTCGAGGCCCGTAAAATCGCGCAAATCGCGGATGTAATAGGGGTTTGGCAAAAACCGCACGTCAAAGACCAGATCGCTTTCGGACGGTATACCGTACTTAAAGCCGAAAGAGCGGACGCTCACCGTCATCGACGGTTTCAGCGTACCGCCGGAAAACAGCGTCTGGAGTTGTTCCCTGAGGGCCGGGCCGGAGACGACGGAGGTACTGATAATACAGTCGGCGCGGGCGCGCACGGGCTCCAGCAGCTTCCACTCCCGGGCAATCGTCTCCTCGAGCGGCTCACCCTCTTCGGCCAGCGGATGCCGACGGCGCGTCTCTTTGTAACGGCGTACGATGGTGTCCGTCGTGGCCTCCAAAAAGAGGATGCGATACGGGCAATTCATCGCGCGCAAATGATCCAGCGCCTCCAATAGATTTTCAAATGGCTCGCCGACACGCACGTCGCAGACGAGCGCCACACGTTTGTAGCGCCCCTCGGAGGCCATGCAGAGCTCGGCAAAGCGCGGCAGCAGCGGCACGGGCAGATTGTCGACACAGTAAAAGCCCATGTCCTCAAGCAAAACGGCCACCCGGCTCTTGCCCGCGCCGGACAAGCCCGAGACGATGATGAGTTCCAAACGACCCACTCCCAGGTTTTCTTTTGTGGTTTTGCTGCGTCTGTAGTAGTTCAACAGGCTCTGTAGTATTGCTCGGCTAAATAAAACTTGAAT
>CAYWWF010000067.1:0-9766 GCA_964461745.1 uncultured Oscillospiraceae bacterium
TATATGAGTTGCTTGCAACGTACTGAATCAGATCTGTGAATCTCGAGAACAAGCCCTATTTTATATCAAACCTCGCCTAACCCTGTCAGATACGCGCAAAATTCACGCCAATATGTCAAGTCATTCACACTTTCGACAATATGACATGTGTCGTGTGGTGTTCTAGCTCACATCAGCAACTTTTTGAGTTCGCTTCGTTTGTTGACCAGCTTCTTTTCGTAGATGATGTTGACGACCTTTTTGACGTAATTGTACGAATAAGAAAGCGCTTCGGAAATCTCCTGGTTGGTGTAACCCAGCGCAATCAATCGTAGAATCTTCCGTTCGGTCTCGTTTAAATCCACGGACAGCCGCCAGAATTTTTCTTCATCCAATTGCTTGCCCCGCTCACTTTTTTCCATAATGCTCAGTTGCCGAAGCCGCCTGCCGTTTTCCAGATGTACGTTGAGCCGTGCCAGCAAAATTTCCCGGACAAAGGGTTTTGTAATGTAATCGACAGCGCCGGAGGAAAGGCCTTTGAGCTCAGCCTCCGGTTGGTCGATGCCGGTTAAGAACACCACGGGAATCTCCTGCGCGTCCTCCAGTTCACGTAGTGTAAGCAGCGCATCAAAGCCGTTTTGCTCCGGCATGTCCACATCCAACAGAATCATGTCCGGCATGAGCCCGCCTTTCACAAGCTCTACCATCTGCACGCCCGATTTGGCAAAACTCACGGCATAGCTATCCTTTAAGATTTCTCCCGCCATTTTTAGCAGTGCCGGGTCGTCGTCCACCACGAGCACAATTGGTTTATTCTCCACCCGTATTGCCCCCAATCAAAGCGGTTAGCAGACGCTCGGCCTCCGCAAATTCCAGCTCGTCAACCCTTTGCCGAATGTCCCGTAGCATAGGTTTGTCCGCGTCTGCTCTGGCAATCAGGCGGTCAAGAGCAACCAAAGCCTCCGGCTGACGGTTGTGCGCGACCAGCTCTTTGAGTTCACGCAGCGATATCTCCTGCACGGAACACGGCGAAGATTTGGGCAACAGGGTTTCCAATCGGCGGATGAGCCCACAAAGCCCGTCTCGGGCGCGCGCCCATTCGTAATATAAGAGCGGCAGCGTGACCGCGATGTATGCTTCGTCACCCGCCGTACACAAAACTTCGAGCTTTGCGGCGGTTGAGGAAAGGGCGTTTGCCCCCACAGCCCGTGCCTTGCTTTTGAGGGAATGGGCGCAGAATTTCATGCGCGAAACATCGCCCACCTCGGCAAGGCTGGAGATTTCCGCACGACCCTGTTCATAGTTCTCCGCAAAGAACACCGCCAGCGCCTTGTATTGAACGATATCGCCGCTGAGATAGTGAAGCCCACCTTCGAGTGCTATGCCGAAACCCTCGAGTTCCCCCGCAAGCTGCGCTTTCACGTCCTCGGAAAGCCTATCGTCGGCGCTTATCGTGCGCTGGGTAACGAGCGCCTTTGGCAACAGAGAGGCTATGGCCGTCTCCAAATCCCGCCACATGACCGGCTTTGATAGGTCATTGGCAAAACCGGCCGCAAGCAGCTTTTGCCTCACCTCCGCCACCACATTGGCGGTCAATGCGACCACCGGCGTGTCAAAGCCCGGCAACGCCTTGAGACCCGCCAGCGTTTCCAGCCCGTCCATCTTCGGCATCATATAGTCCATGACGATCACGTCAAAGCGCCGATTCGCCGCTTTTTCAAGACACTCCGCGCCGCTCTTTGCTGTGTCGATGCGCAAAAGCGTCCGCGAGAGCAGAGAGCGCAAGACCTGTAGATTCTCCTCATTGTCATCGACCAACAGCACGCTGCCGCTGGGGGCGATAAATCCGGTGTAAGCCGCCGATGTTTTTTCCGCGGCACGGTCAAGATTGCCCATCGGTGTCACGTCCGCGACCTTCTGCGGCAACTCCAGCGTGAAGACACTGCCCTCTCCCCACCGGCTTTCCACAGAGATTTGCCCACCCATCAACTCCGTCAGTTCCTTGGCGATCGCAAGACCAAGCCCCGTACCCTCAATGTATTGGTTTTTCGGCATGTCGGCGCGCGTAAACGCGTCAAACAACAGAGCCATGTTTTCTTCCCGGATGCCGATGCCAGTGTCCCCCACGGATACGCGCAGTAGGATCTCATCGGGTGTGTGCCCGGGCTTTTGCGAGAAAACAAGGGTTACGCCGCCTTCCCGGGTGTATTTTGCGGCGTTGCTTAAAAAGTTTACGACAATTTGCCGCAAATATACCGTATCACCGACGAGTGCTGCGGGCAGCGTCTCGTCCGTCCGCACCGCAAAGCTCAGCCCATATCGCCCGGTTTCCTCCTTGCCGACGACAATTAGTTCGTCCATCAAATCCGCCGTGAGATAACGCGCCTCGGTTACCGTAAGCTTGCCCGACTCGATTTTGGAGACGTCGAGGATGTTGTTGATCAACAAAAGCAGGGTCTTCCCAGCGTTTTGAATCTTCCGCCCATAGTCCTGAATCTGCTCGGATCGACTCTCCCGCAAAATCATTTCGTTCATACCCAACATGACATGGATCGGTGTTCGGATTTCATGGCTCATATTGGCCAAAAAGTTACTCTTGGCATGGCTGAAGCTCAAGGCCTCCTCACGGGCGGCCTCGAGCTCACGCTGTTGCTGGTTGTAAAGGCGAAAGTGCAGGAACATGGTGATGCTCAGCGTAATCCCTACAACGGAAAAACCAAAGGCTGTGGTCAGCATTGCAGTTTTGCTACTCGTATAGTAGCTGCTCGGCTCGATAAACAGATAGGCATATACGCACAAGCCATTGTACACCAACAGTTCAGACAGCAAAATGATGATTGCCCTTCGTCTTTCGAGCATAAAGACCGTAAATACCATCGCGAAGATAAAAAAGCTCGGTATTGCTCCATAATAGGTTCCGCCGACAAAAAAGAACATCGAAAACCCAATCAGAAAGACAAATATGATCGTAATTAAGTAACAGTTTTCATATTTTCCTGTTTTTTGCGAGTACCAAAGCAAGCCTGCCGCAAAGACCGAAGCCGCAAAATATACAATCGCGTTTACCATGGCTTCGCCAATGGCCACCGAGGTAATCATCGATACCAGGCTGACAAGAACCCCGGCCATGGCCAGCACGTTAAAGAGCCGCACGCGAAAATCCAACCGTTTGTTCAGCAATTTTTCTCCAATGAAGCGAAAGATCCTTCTCATCGCACACACCCACCAAAAGTATTTTTCAGTCTTATTTTACCATGCTTGAATTCAGTTTGACAGCATCTTTTATCGGCACAACATTTTCTTGATAACCTAAAAGGCCCCCGCAAGCTCTCGGCTTGCGGGGGCCCCAGGTTGTCTTTACCGTGCTACGACACCGTCACGATGACGGCGACTGTCGCGCCGGAAATCAAATCCTTTACCGTGACGACAGCGGTACCGGTTCTGAGGCCGGTGAGCACACCGTCAGCGTTTACACTGACCACCGAGGAATTCGACGAGGCAAACGCAAGCTCGACCCAGGCGTCGTCCGGCGCTGTGATCACGGCGGCGCGAAGGTTCAGCGAGGTTCCCCTCTTCATCGTAAGGTTCGGGGCCAACTGAAGCTTCAAGGTGGCAAGGGACGGCGCGGTGAGCTTGTCTATGGCGTCACGGAGTGCCATGGCCGCGTCAGAGACCTCTTGGGCGCTGAGGGTCTCGCGCTCGGAGATGGAGACGGCGAGATTCAGAGCCGCTTGCAATTTCGTCCAGCGGCTTGCGGGATAATCGTCCGCATTCAGACGCCGCGCGTAGTAAATGGCTTCCATGAGCGCCGTACGATCCACGGGCGGCTGCACCATGATCACTTGGAGAAAGGCCGTAGACTTAGCGCCGCCAATGTTAAATGTCAGCGTATGTGTGCCGACCGCCAGCGTGCCCAAGTACTCAGCGGAGAAGGTCACGCCGTTGTGGCTTACGGTATAGGCGGTGTCTTCCAGCAAGGCTCCGTCCACCAAAACGCCAGACAACGTTTTGCCGCCAAAGTCCACGCCCACTTTCAAGGGTTTGGGTTCCGGCAGAACGACTACAAAGCTTTCGCCGAGGACCGTGGGCGGGGTTTCTTTGACAGCCGCGATGTTGGCGATGTCCTGCGCGGTCAGCGCTACGGAGAAGACTTTGAATTCGTCGATGCTCCCACGGAACTTGTGCAGCAAGGCATTGCTTGCGTTGAAGTTACCGCCGATGCGCAGACGGTTGTCTCCGGCGCGAATGGTTTTATTGGCCCCGGTGCCAACCAGTTCACCATTCAGATAGAGGTCGGTGCCGCCACTGCGGCTGACGAGCGCGACATGGGCCCACTGGCCCACCGCGGCGCCTTTGCTGCCGCTCGTGACGCTGCCGCCTACAATGTTGTCGGCCGTGATGATGCCGCCCGCGTTGATGCGCAGCCAGACACCGGAGTCCCCACCGACGCCGGAGGTGTTGTTGGAGAAAATCGTGTTGGACTCGCTGGTGTTGCCGTCCCAGTTGATCCAGGCGGAAATCGTATATTCGCTGAGTCCCCGGAGTGTGTTGGCGGTGAGATCGACGTAGCCGTCTCCGTTGAATCTTGCGGCGGGGCCGCTCACACCGGTAGTTGTCCCCACGGTGCTGGCCTTGACGCCGTCTTCGCGTCCCATAAAGTCGTAGGCGGGGGCTCCGGCGGCCTCGTCAAACTTATAGTAGCTGCGAAGGGTGGAAAGCGTAAAGGCCTGGTCGCCGAGGGTCTTGTTGCCCGCCAGATCCTTCACATTGAACACCTGCAGTGTCACGGCATATAAAGCGCGCTGGCCGCTGAGCGTGAGCACCACGGTGACCCCGTCGGCTTGCAGCACGGCATTGGTGACGGAATCGCTTGTGCCGGTGAGCCTGTAATTTGCCACCGTCTCTGCGCTTGCTTTATCCAGCGTCTCGTTGAAGGTGAGGGTGACGGAGTTCATGCCGTTCAAAATCGCGCGGAGCACAGTGGGGGCGGTGAGATCCGTGCCGACATAGGCGATAACGGACTCTGACGGCGCGCCCTCGGTGATGCCTGCGTTTATGGCAGAGACGGTGTAGCTGTAAGCGGTGTATTCCCGCACGGCACTGTCCGTGTAGGTCGTCACGGCGCCGAGTGTCGCCAAAAGAGTACCATCACGGTAAACTTTGTAGGCGACAACCGGGGTGTCGGGGTCGGTGGCTGCCTCCCAGTTCAGAACGACGCGGGCGTTGTTCTCTACACGCGCCGTGAGGTTCTCGGGGGTCGTGGGCGGGGTGTCGTCCTCGTAGTTGTAGACTTGGAAGTTATCCATCACGCTACCGTTTTGGATGCGTACGATGTAGTCTTCCTTTGCGCCGACGGTGAAGGTGAACTTGCTGTGTCCAGCGACGAAAACCTGATCGAGCACGCGGTTGTTCCCGTCGCTTTCGGACTGGACATACACGCGCCCGGCGCCTAAGGCGTCAAATTCCATGGTGTATTCCACGCCGGGGATCAGGAACATCGTGGCCGGGGTGGTGCGCATGATGGATCTGTATTTCAGGCTCCAGTTGCCGGAAATGGTGTCGGTGGTGTAGGGCAGGTTTGTCTCCGAGAGGTGGGAATACTCCTCGTAGCTCTCGGGCGCGAAGATGCCAAAGCCCTGGTCGACGTGCTCGAAGTCCTCAAAGGCCGCAAAGGATTTCGGCAGGGCGGGAGCGTCGGTCTTGACAATACGGGTCTCCATAAAGCTGGCCTTGCCGTCGGCGCCACTCGCGTCAGCGGAGAGGAAGAGCTTCGCTGTGGTCTCATTGTCTGGCTGGATGAAGTCCACCCAGATGCGCTGGACGTACTTGCCCCGGGCGTAGACGTCGACGTTGTTCACCGCCATCGGCGTCTGAACGGTGTGGTTGCTGTAGCTCTTTCCGTCGGGGGTTTCGACGACCAAGCGGGCGATCTTGCCCTTGTCCGCCCCGGCCCAGACGGAGACACGGTACTTCTGGCCCGGTGTGAGCCCCGTCATGGTCTGAGAGACTTCGCCAAACGCCGCGCCCTCGATCGTGAGGATGGAGACGCCGTTGCCGTCGTCGGTGAACTTGATGTGGCTTGTATTCCCGTCAAGGGAGGCAGCCTGCCAAATGGAAAAGTCGCGGCTGTTGAAGCTCGTGTCGCGGATCGGGCTGCCCACACTCCAATCGGTCAGGTCGGGGGCCACGGTCTCGTCGCCTTTGTAGAGCACATAGGGGGTGTTGGCCGCGGCGCTGATGGTCACCTGTCCGTCGGTCACGGAGAGCGTATCCACGAGCACTTTGCCGGTCTGCGTGGTCTTAAAGAGTTTCACCGTGGTCTGTCCGGCCCACGCGGCGGGCAGGGTCCAGGTGGTGGAGCCGCCAGAACTGTTCCAGTGGTAAATCTTCGCGGCTTCGTCGGGGTTGCGGGTCACACTATCCTCGGCAAACCAGGGGATGAAGATTTTGCCCGCGCCGTCGGCAATCAGCTTGCCGTCCTTGTAAATCTTCTTGCCGGTCTCGGAGACGACATTGCCTTCAAAATAGGCCGCGCTGCCCGTCTGTCGTCGCACTTCGTGGTTCATCAGGTACTTCTGCGGGAGCTGGTTTGTGTAGAACTGCTCCAGCATGGTGTTTATGTTGTTGTTGTGCTGCCAGGACATCATGCTCGCCGAACGGTTGTAGCCGCCCCAGAAGAGGTCGCTTCCGCCGTAGACGTCCTTCTGCGTGTGGTAAACAAAGCGGTGGATGTTGCCCATGTTAGCCGTCCAGTGTACCCAGGCGGTGAAGCGGTCGAGCTTGCTGCCCTCTTCGGTGCCCAGGATCACGCCGTGGTCGCCGGTGAGGCTCTGAGCCAGCTTCGCGGCCGCGAAGCGGTCGTCGCGGTAGGTGTCGACATAGACAAAGCCGATGTCCGGGGCCTGCGCGAAGAGGTCATCCAGACGGCTCTTCATGCCGCCGTTTAGAATGTCGACCTCACGTCGGATGTACTTGGACTGATCGAGCCAAGACCAGCCGTTTTTGGTCGTCATGACGTCGCTCGTGAACATTTTGGCCTCGGGGTAGGCTTCGGAGTGGTTGATGTGGATGCCGAAGGTGCCGATGCCCTGAATCGCGTCGGTTAAGGTGTTCAGGTCTTCCGCGCCACCCGCGCGTGTATTGATGTCGGCAAAGTCGGCGTGTCCGCTGTCGTGGCCCTCATTGCCGTAACCCTTAAAGACGAGAATCTGCTCAAAGCCGTCCATGAGGTTGCTCAGACGCTTCATATTGTCGGCGATTTTCAGGAAGGGCTGCTGGGCTTGGCTTGCGAAGTTGTAGCCGACATGAATCATGCTGTCCCGGACGGTATCCGCGCCGGGGATGCTGTTGCCAATGAGGAGTTTCAGCGCGTTGGCGCCGTCCTGCCAATCGAGCACGCCGTCGCCGTTGGTGTCTTCGGTGACGATCACCTGACTGCTGGGGTCTTCCGTGGGCAGCATACGCTGACCGTCCAAGCCGCGGTAATAGAAGTCCGTGTTCCAGACGCCGGTGGTCACGCCGCCGTCGTCGAGATCAAACGAGCGGTAAGTCAGTTCCTTGTAGTTGCTCAGCACGTTGTTTCGCAGCGAGGCCGAGAGCCCCCCCGCCGTGACAATGGCGATGGTGGCATACGAGTTGGCCGTTTTGGAGGCGGCCTGGGACGACAGCGTGAGATTTACGTCGCCACCGTGGACGGCGGCGTTGAAGGCCGCCCCTGTCTGGGACTTCTTCGCGGAAAGCAGGGGTTGATCCGGGAAGCCCAGGGTGTACACCGTGCCTGTGCCCTCGTCGATGTTTTGGATGCGCAGGTCGAGAATGTTTTGCGCCAGCGCGGTAAACACCGCGTCAAAGGATACACCCGCGCCGGGCACGGTGACGCGGTAGGTGATGGACTCGCCGCTCTCCGCCGTCACAACGGCGGTTGCGGGATAATCCGTGCCGTTGACCGAGACATAGTGTTTCGGAACCACACAGCCGTCGAGCGACTTACCGCCGAGACCATAAGAGATCACGCGCGGGAAGTCGGCGGCCAGGGTGACCGTGAGGCTATCTTTCGCAAGGGTCTTCGTGCCCGCGCTTACACTCTCGGAGAGTGCGCTGTAGCTGCGGTAGGTGACCCGCTTGAGGAGCAGATCTGTGTCACTGGCGGTCTGGATGCCGATGCGGCCCTCCGTGAGCGCCATTTCGCTGATGTCCGCGCTGTAGATCGGGTTGCCGTCCATCCAAAGCGTGAGCGTTTTGCCGACAAAGCGCGCCTTTATGATGTAATTGACCCCGGCGGGGCGTTTGAAGATCGGCGTGCCGTCCTCTAAAACCTGCCGGTTGGTTCCGGTGCTGTTGCGGTAGTTCCAGAGGCCTGTGGCGTACTGATAGCGCGCGGATTCATTGTTGTAGATGGACTGCCACGCGCCGTTTCCGGCGCGGAAAACCAAGCCGAAGTGGCCGTTGTCGTTGAGTGTTTCAAGGACAAACTCGACTTCGCCGTCCGAGAGCAGCGGAGAGGCGGTGTCCAGAATCAACATGTCACCCGTGACGCGCAGCGCGCCGTTTTCCAGCTTCGCGGTACCCGAGCCAGACTGCTTGACCCAGTTCTCCGCGGTACCGCTGAAGTCCTCGGTGTAAAGGACAGGCGCTTGCTCCTTCACGACAGCAAAAGAACCCATCGCGCCGCCCGCAAAGGCGATGTCCAAGGTAAAACTGCCGCTTTGTGCAGCAATGTACTCTTTTTTCAGCGTGATGACCTCGCCGGACACACTGTAGTCCGTGCCCGCGGCCAAGGTAGCCGCGCCGTTTTTGACGGTCGCGACGCTGTCTCCAGCCGTCAGGGTAATCGGGATGCTGACATCGTCCGCGCCCCAGTCGGCCTCAGGGATTACCTTCCGGCTACCGACGACGGCAGAGGGGACGTACGCGCGGAAAGAGAGGTTGGAAATTCTCAGTTTTTTTAGTTCCTTGGCCTCGACCGGCCCCCACATACGGAAACCGAAGGTGGTGACCCCCAAGTCGGCCTGCGTGGCCGTCTCGGTGAGCCTTTGGCCGTCGACGTACATGGTGATGCGGTTACCGAGCGTCACCAGACGAATCTGATAGTCCTTGCCCGTCTGGAAGCTCAGGCCGAGCAGGTTCGTGATACCGGGCCAGCCCTCGCCGTTATTTACACGGTAGCTGTGTTGCAAGACGGCGGGTGTGTCGATGGCGATGCCGTCACAGTTTTGGCCGTTTACAAAATGGGGAAACACGGCAAAGCGGAAACGGTTGTTTTCCTCGCCGAGCATGTTGAGCGTGAACTCCAGCACGCTGTCTGTGTACTTCTCCGCCCCGGCGTAGTAGATGACCACATTGCCACTGGGGGCGGAGGCGGAACCGTAAATCTTGCTGTAGTCCGCCGTGAAGCCGACACCATCGGCGGCGGACACCAGGGCCCCGTCCGGAATGACAATGTCGGTGGTACCGCCGTAAGACTGCATCTTCCACTCGCCGGTCGCGGCGCTCGCCCCGGTGACCGGAAGCAGAGCCAAACACAGCGCCAGCGCCAGGAAAAGGGACAATGCGCGGGATAGCGATTTTACTCTCATGGGAGTTCCTCCTTTGGGTGTCGGTTGAGGCAAATTCATACAGTTTCAGTATAGCAAGACAAACCAAACAAGTCCATATATTTTTCTTCAATACGTAAACATTGTACAAAAAACAGTCTCATGGACGAAGAGCACAAAGCGTCCTTTTAGATAGCAAAAGGGGCTGTATCACAACGGCCAAAAGAAATCAGGGCGAGCGCAGTAGCGCAAGC
>CAYWWF010000068.1:0-2822 GCA_964461745.1 uncultured Oscillospiraceae bacterium
TTCGGCAGCGCGCCGTAGAATCCCTGAATGCCCATCTCTCCGACATAGACACCCGGTAGAATTGCGTTGCGGATAAAGGCGTCGATTTGGATGAAGTCCGGGCCATAGCTGATGCCAAAGTACTGGGGCCCCATCATGAGGCCATAGCCCTTCCTCCACATCGGGAAACCCTTATAGTCGACAAGGGTGAAACCTTCGCGTTGCATATACTCGGTGATCCGTTGGGTTAGGATGTTCGGGTCAATTGGCAATTGGATGCGGTTTTGATAGCGCGGCATATTCGTCACTCCTTAATATATCGGCTCCCCCTGTCCGATGAAGCACCGGGCAAAGAGAGCCAATACAAATTACAAATGACTTTCTACACGCAGAGTCGTGGCGATTTCCGAGATGACGCGGTCGGCATCCTCGTAAGATACCTGGCAGGTACCCACCTGCCGGTGACCGCCGCCGCCGAAATGGAAGCACAGAGAGCCAATGTCGCTGTCACAACTGCGGTTTAAAATGCTGTACCCCACGGCGATGGAGACATTTTGTTTGGCGCGGCCATCGACAACCCAGAGAGAGACGTTTTGGCCCGGGAATAGACTGTAAATCATAAAGCGATTGCCGGCATAGATCGGATCGACACCGCGCAAATCGGTGATGATGACGTTGTCATCGGTTCGTGTGTGCGCAAGCAACATCTGGCGGAAGGCGTCCTGGTGCTGCTGATAGAGCTCCACACGCTCCTGCACGTCGGGCAGTTCGAGCACTTCTTCCACAGTCAGACGGCTACAGGCATCCAAAAGCGCCGCCATCAAGTCGAGGTTCGACACACGAAAATCGCGGAAGCGTCCAAGGCCGGTTCGCGGATCCATCACAAAGCCCAACAACACGCCACCGGTGGGGTTCTGGATCTCGTCGATCGTGAGCTGTCCCGAGTCGACCTTGTCACAGGCAAGCACCAGAGACTGAAAGTGCGGCAGGCGGCGCGGGCCGTCGTAATAGTCATACACCACGCGGGCGGCCGAGGGCGCCAAACGGCACTCTCCGGGAACCAAATTGTCTCGGCCCATACGCGCCAGCTCTGTAGAGTGGTGGTCAAACCAGAGTCCACAGCCAGGGGCAAAGGGGATGTTGGCAAGCACATCGTTTTCTGTGACTTCCACTCGACCGTCCTGCACATCTTTGGGATGGACAAAATGCCAAGAGTCCACCACACCCAAACTTTTGAGAAGCGCGCCGCAAACGAGCCCGTCGAAATCCGATCTTGTCAAAAGACGCATACCTGAAGCCTCCCTTTGGACTTTGTGTTCCATATGAATAGGCATAAGCTGCATTCAATCCTGCTGACCGGGGAAGAAAACGCGCCGTGTATCGCAATGTACGATTCGCAAAAGGTGAATACATTGTAACGCAATAGGCCGGAAGATACAAGAAGCCATTTTGTGTTTTGGACAAAAATGGTGATTACTCGACAGAAAAACAGCCGCCCTCAACGCAAAAACTATCTACTTTCGCCCACGTCATCCGGGTTTTATCCAAGGGTTATCCATTGTTTTGGTGATTTCTTGTTTTCAAAGCCAGAATCAACCAATAGAACCGCGCCCGATGTCCCGGCGATAGTGCATCCCCTCAAACGAAATGCCTTCACAGCGCGCGTAAGCCTGGTCGATGGCCTCGGGTAGGGTTGCAGCTCGGGCTGTGACCCCGAGAACACGCCCACCCGCCGTGACAAGCCGTCCGGCGTGGTCTCTGGCGGTGCCCGCGTGGAAGACCGTGAGTGTGTCCGTGTCGGGGGTGTCAAGGCCTGCAATCGGGTAGCCCTTGACGATGCTATCCGGATAGCCGCCGCTGGCCAGCACGACGCAGCAGGCCGCCTCGTCGCGGAATTCTACCGGTTGCGTGTGCAGCTTTTGTTCGACACAGGCGGTCATCACCGCGTAAAGGTCGGTTTCGAGCAGCATCAGCACGGCCTGAGCTTCCGGGTCGCCGAAGCGCGCATTGTACTCAATGACCTTCGGGCCTTCGGGTGTAAGCATCAGTCCGAAATAGATCACGCCGACAAACGGGCAGCCTTCGGCGGTCATGGCCTTGAGTGTCGGCAGGAAGATTTCCGCTTCCGCGCGCGCGTGAAGTTCCGGCGTATAGCCTGGGGCGGGGGAGATGGCGCCCATGCCGCCGGTGTTTGGGCCTTGATCACCGTCAAAGGCGCGTTTGTGGTCACGCGACGGCGGCATGGCCTTGAGTGTGACACCGTCAGAGAAGGCGAGCACCGTAACTTCCGGGCCGGTGAGGAATTCCTCCACCACGACACGCGCACCAGCCTTGGCAAAGCGCTCGCTCTCCATCAGGGTATGCACGGCGGCTTCAGCCTCTTGTATGGTCTGGGCGACAAAGACACCTTTGCCGAGTGCCAAACCGTCGGCCTTGACGACAATCGGCGCGCCCTTTTCACGGATGTAGGCGATGGCATCCTCAGGCTTTCCAAAGGCCTCCCACTCAGCCGTGGGGATGTTGTATTTCTTCATCAGTGATTTGGAGAAAATCTTGGAGCTTTCAATTCTCGCGGCCAAGCGCGTCGGCCCAAAAGCCGGGACACCGGCGGCCATCAGCATATCCACGAGGCCGAGCGCGAGCGGATCGTCGGGGGCCACCACGACAAAGTCGATTTGCTTTGTCACGGCAAACTGGACGAGTCCGGGAATATCCGTAGCTTGCAAGGGGACAAGCGTACACAAACCCTCCATGCCCGCGTTGCCCGGCGCGCAGTACAGTGTCCGTCCGGGGGTGCGCGCGAGGTTGCGCACAATGGCGTGTTCACGGCCGCCGCCGCCCAC
>CAYWWF010000068.1:2922-4448 GCA_964461745.1 uncultured Oscillospiraceae bacterium
CCTTGTTCGTCGGCGGCCTGCACCGAGGCGTCGTCATTTTTCGATCCGCCCGGATGGATCACGGCGGTGACACCAGCCTTCGCGGCCAGCTCAATGCAGTCGGGGAACGGGAAGAAGGCGTCGGACGCCATCACGGCCCCGCGCGCGTTCTCTCCGGCCTGTTTCAGCGCGCACTCAAGTGCGGCGACACGGCTGGTTTGACCCATGCCGACGCCGACGGTGCGGTTGCCCTTTGTGAGCACAATCGCGTTGGACTTGACGTGCCGCACAACTTTCCAGGCAAAATCAAGCTGCTTCTTTTCCTCTTCCGACGGTGCGCGTTTTGTGACAACCCTAGGCTCGGTCTCGGCATACAATCTGTCGTTGCGCTGCTGGATCAGCAGGCCGCCGGAGACGCGCTTGAGGTCGTAGTCAAACGGAATGTTCGGGTCGCCCATCTTTTCGAGGACGAGCAGGCGCAGGTTCTTCTTTTGCGTCAAAATCTCGAGCGCTTCGTCGGTAAAACCCGGAGCCAGCACAATTTCGATGAACAGGGCGTTGATGGCCTTCGCGGTCGCGGCGTCGCAAACACGGTTCATCGCAATCACGCCGCCGAAGATCGACACGGGGTCGGCCTCATAGGCGTTGTTCCAAGCCTCAAGCAATGTCTCCCCGACGCCGACGCCGCAGGGGTTTGTATGTTTGACGGCCACAACGCAGGGCTCCTCGAACTCACGGATGACTTCGAGCGCGTTGTCGGTGTCATAGATGTTGTTGTAACTGAGTTCTTTACCGTGGAGCATCTCCGCCGCCGGAAGCGTACCGGGAAAGCGTCCGACTTCACGGTAAAACGCGCCGGTCTGGTGCGGGTTTTCGCCGTAACGCAGGGTCTGCTCGCGTTCATAGGTCAGCGTCATCGTCTCGGGATAATCGGCCCCGATTTCGTGGCGTAAGTATTCGGCGATGAGCGCGTCGTAATGCGCGGTGTGTTCAAAGACCTTGGCCGCAAGACGGAATTTGTGCTCGCGAGAAAGACCGCCTGAGCGCAGGGCTTCAGCGACTTCCGCGTAATCCTCAGGGTCGACGACCACGGCAACATCCTGCCAGTTTTTCGCGGCGGAACGGATCATCGTTGGGCCGCCGATGTCGATGTTTTCAATCGCCTCGGCCAACAGCACGCCTTCACGCAGAATGGTCTGCTTGAAAGGGTAGAGGTTGATGACCAGGATGTCGATCGGCGTGATGCCCAGCAGTTCGAGCTGCGCCATGTGGTCGGGGTTGTCGCGCATCGCGAGAATGCCGCCGTGCACCATCGGGTGCAAGGTTTTCAGACGACCGTCGAGGCACTCGGGAAAACCGGTGATCTCACTGATGCCCACAACGGGCACACCCCCGGCTTCGAGCGCCTTTTGGGTGCCGCCGGTGGAAATGATCTCATACCCAAGCGAGGACACGAGCCGCGCCAATTCCACAACACCTGTTTTGTCCGACACGCTGAACAGAGCTCTTCGTTTCATGACAAGCCCCCCTTTACGCCATCCATCATA
>CAYWWF010000068.1:4548-9626 GCA_964461745.1 uncultured Oscillospiraceae bacterium
ACCTGCACCCGCCCGTCCACGACGCGCAGACGATCCTGCACACACAGCGACAGCGCGCGCGGCAGAAGCACCCATTCGGCCTCCTCCATCACACGGCGCTGCAAGCTTTCCGGCGTGTCGTCGTCCTGGACTTCGACGGCCTTTTGGAAGATGATCGGCCCGCCGTCGGCCTCTTCGTTGACAAAATGTACGGTCGCACCCGTAAGCTTTACGCCGCGCTGGAGTGCGCCCTCATGCACTTTGAGACCATAGAAACCAAGACCACAAAACGCGGGGATCAGCGACGGGTGGACGTTGAGCACACGGTTTTCAAAGCGGCGGCAAAAGGCAGGGGAGAGCACATAGAGAAAGCCCGAGAGCACGACCGTATCAATGCCCTCGCGCTCGAGCAGTGCAATCAGCGCGTCGGTATAGCTCTCACGGTCGGCGTAGTCGCGCGGACGCAGCACGGCCTGGGGGATCCCGGCGTTTTCGGCGCGCGTGAGGGCATAAGCCCCCGGTGACGACGAAACCACAAGGCTCAGGCGCCCGGGTCCAAGTTCGCCGCGCGCCTCCGCGTCGATCAATGCTTGCAGATTGGTGCCGCCCCCTGAGACGAGCGCGGCGATGCGCCGCTCAGCTAACACGGCGGACACCTCCAGAAAACTATCTCAAAAACGCTTCGCAATTCAATCGTTGTGAAGGCGGATTCATTCCGCGTGCTACAACATCATTGTTCCCATTCCTCTAAAAACCGCAGTTTTTAGAGGAACTTTACACAAACCGGAACCCGCCGTCGCCGGGTTCTACGACGCCCATGACCACGGGTGTCTCGTTGATTTCCTGCAACAGGCCCATGACGGTCGACACGTCCGACTCGGACACGCAAAGCGTAAGGCCCAGCCCCATGTTGAAGGTGCCGAACATGTCCTCGTCCGAGAGCTTGCCTTGCGCGCGTATGCGCTCAAACAGCGGCAGGGTTGGGACGCTGTCGCGCCGCACCGCCGCGCGTAAGCCGGGAGGTAGAATGCGCGGAATGTTTTCATAGAAGCCGCCGCCCGTGATGTGGGCCGCGCCGTGCAGATAGTCCTGCACGCGGAGCATCTGCGGCACATAGATGCGCGTCGGTGTGAGCAGCGCCTCGGCGAGTGTCTGGCCAAGCTCGTCCACGGGGCTCATGAGTTCCTTTTCGGAAAACAGACGGCGCACAAGCGAAAAGCCGTTGCTGTGCACCCCCGAAGAGCGCAACCCTAAGAGCACGTCGCCGGGTTGCACACGCGCGGTGGTAATCTGGCGGTCGTAGTCCACGATGCCGACACAGAAACCTGCGAGGTCGTACTCGTCCTCGGGGTAAAAGCCGGGCATCTCGGCCGTCTCGCCGCCGATGAGCGCGCAAGTGGCTTCGCGGCAACCGGTGGACAGGCCCGCCACAATCTGCTCAATGACTGCGGGGCGGTTCTTCCCACAGGCGATGTAATCGAGGAAAAACAGCGGGCGCGCGCCCGCGCAGGCCACGTCGTTTGCGCACATGGCCACGCAGTCGATGCCGATGGTGTCGTGCCGGTCGAGCAAAAAGGCCAGCTTGAGCTTCGTGCCCACGCCGTCCGTGCCGGACACGAGCACCGGGCGGGTCATCCCGCCGGGCAGCTCGAAGCGTCCGCCGAACTCCCCGAGGCCACTGAGAACCCCTGGGATGAACGTGGTCTCCACGTGTTTTTTCATGCGCCGAACGGCTTCATACCCGGCCTCGACATCGACACCGGCGTCTTTGTACGCCTCGCTCATAAACGAATATCTCCCTTATTGTGGCTTCTTTATATGTCCCCCGCCTTCGGCGGGGGACATATATGGTTTTTATGCTTGCTCGCCCATCAGGCGGCGCTGCACTTCAATGTAGGCGTCTTCGACGTTTCCGAGGTCGCGGCGGAAGCGGTCTTTGTCGAGCTTTTCGCCGGTCTTGGTATCCCAGAAACGGCAGGTGTCCGGCGAGATTTCATCGGCCAAGATGATGGTGCCGTCGGTGGTGCGGCCAAACTCGAGTTTGAAGTCGATGAGCTGAATGCCGGTGTCGGCGAGATAGGCCGAAAGGATGTCGTTGATTTTCAGCGCGTAAGTATCAATCAGCTTCATCTCTTCGCGCGTGCAGAGGCCAAGGGCCAGCGCGTGCCAGTCGTTGATCAGCGGGTCGCCAAGCTCGTCGTCTTTGTAGCAGTACTCAAGCACCGTGATGGGCATTTTCTGGCCTTCGGGGATGCCGAGGCGCTTCGAGAGCGAACCGGCGGCGATGTTGCGCACGATGACCTCAATTTTCACGATGTCCACGCGCCTGACAGCGGTCTCACGCTCGGAGAGCTCTTCAACGTAGTGGGTCGGAATGCCGTTTTTCTCTAAGAGGCGGCAGAGATGGTTTGTCACGCGGTTGTTGATGACGCCTTTGCCGACGATGGTACCTTTTTTGAGGCCGTTGAACGCCGTCGCATCGTCTTTGTAGTCGACGATGAGCACCTCGGGGTTGTCGGTTTTGAATACTTTCTTGGCTTTTCCCTCATAGATCATCTCGCGCTTTTCCATGCTGGCACCTACTTTCTTAAGAGTTCCTCTAAAAACTGAGGTTTTTAGAGGAAAGGGAATAATGATGTTGTAGCACGCGGAATGAATCCGCCTTTACAACGATTGAATTGAGAGGGGGTTTCTCCTAGACGTTTGTATCCGCCAAAATCTTGGCTCCCATGTCATGCTTTTCCTGGATCAGCTTGTCCATCAGGATGTCATCTCCGACAGCCAGAATCTGCACGGCCAAAAGCGCCGCGTTTTCGGCCCCGTCGATGGCCACGGTGGCTACGGGTACACCGGTCGGCATTTGTACGGTGGAGAGCAGCGCGTCAAGCCCGTCAAGCGTTGAGGACTTCACGGGTACACCAATGACTGGCAGGGTCGTCGAGGCGGCCATGGCCCCGGCCAGATGCGCGGCCTTTCCGGCCAGCGCGATGATGACGCCGAAACCATTCTCCCGCGCCTCACGCGCAAAGGCCGCCGACGCGACCGGCGTACGGTGCGCGGAGAGGACGCGTGTAACACTTTCAACGCCGAAGCGCGTCAGTGTGTCCACAGCTTTTTGCGCGACAGCGGCGTCGCTGCGAGAACCCATAACCACGGCTACTTTTTTCATACACATCTTCCTTCCCATTGTTGGCCTTTCCTTCTACCCGTTCGTCTCCGCAGAAGCCCCAGTCGTCTCAAAGATGCCCTTGTCCTTCAGTATGCGGGTCATCTCTTCAACGCGATTGTCCCAAGACGCCGCGCGGGCGTAAGCAATACGCTTACCCACCACCCAGTTGTTCGTCTCTTTGAGCGCGGCGTCCACACCGGCGAGGAATTCGCGCGGGGAAGTCGCCACGGTGATCACATCGGCGTACTGCTTGACCTGGTCAGGCTGTTCGGTGGAGACGATGGGCTTTCCGGTCGCGAGATACTCATAAAACTTCAAAGGACTGACGTCCTTAGAGAGCGAATTGGGGCGGAACAGGTTCAAACAGACGTCAAAGCGCGCCATATAGCGCGGTAGCTCCTTGTGGGGCTTGAGTCCCAAGATGTGGATGTTCTTGCGCGCTTTGAGTGCCGTTACGTCCACACCCGCTTGCACAGGGCCGATACAAACAAAAGACCACTGCGGACGCTGATCGGCAAGGAACGTCAGCAGTTCCAGGTCAATACAGGGTTGCAAGGTGCCCAAGAAGCCGATGATTGGGGCCTGGATGTTAAAAAGTTCATCCGGAAACGGCAAACTATCGGTCGCGGCCTTGTTGAAAAGCTCAAAGTTTGCGCCGTTTGGAATCAGGAAAGTATTGTCATTGAAGGTTTCCAGGCGATCATAAAGCCCCTGGGCCGTCGCAAAGACGACGTTGGCCCGGCGCGCGAGTTTTTCCTCCAGTGCGTCGACAACGTGCGGCGTCATGAGGCCGCCATAAGCCGAATGGCGGTCGACGCAGTCATAAATCAGCGCGCTGTGGGGCACATGGTCGAGAAGGTCGACCGAGGTGGGGCTGTAGCACCAGAGCACGGGCTTTTCAAAGCCGTGAATTTGTAGCACATCCCGGACATAACGCCCGATTTTCCGTTGATTCATGCGGTTGAGAAACGGGAACTTGTAGTACATCGGAAGAACCGGCGGCATCGCGTAGACCGTGATCCGGTCGCTGATGTGCTCGCCCTCGTGCCGCCAGGCGCGTAAACGCGCCGCCGCCGAGGGGTCCTTGAGTGGAGCCGCGCGGCTGACGGGCGGGTCAAAGTAGAGCACACGTGTGCGTTTCAGCCGCCCCATCACCTGCTGCTTGCGCGTCGGGAACGGGTGCCAGTTGGAGGTTGAGAGGCAGACCACTTGATTCATATGGCATTCAGTCCATTCACAGATCAGTTCCTCTAAAAACTGAGGTTTTTAGAGGAGAAAAAATAATGATGTTGTTGCGGCGGAATGAATCCGCCTTCACAACGATTGCACGGCGAGGGGTTTTAGAGACGCCCAGATAGGGTTTGTTTTAATCATGATGAAAAACTGAGATTTTTCATCATGATTGGTTTTCCGCCAAAGGCGGAAAACTCTGCGAGCCTTGTTTGACAGTCTGTTTTGTCTATCCCAGCAAAATTTCTCTCAGCACATCGACGTTGCCGCGCTCAAGCGCGCGCAGCCGACCCACGGCCTCCATGCGGCTCTGCTTGTCGTCGGTTTTCATCGCCTCGTCGATGAGCTTTTTGAGCGCCTCGGCGGACACGTCGGCAAACGGCAAGATCAGCGATTGACCCATGTAACGCAAAAAGGCTGTAACCTTGTCGTCGTAAGCCGCGCCAATCAGGGGGACACCCCCTGCCGAGGCGAAAATGAGCGCGTGAAGCCGCATGGCCAACACGACGCGCATCCGCGCGAAGAGCCCGATGAGTTCGGAGCCGCGCCCGCCGTGCGGGATCGTATAAAACGGCGTCTTCATATGTTGCGCGACCTTCAGCGCGGCGTCCTTGTCCGCCGGGCATTCAATCGGCACGAACACGGGCGTGAGCCCATACCGCTCTTTCACATAGTCGGCGGCCTGCGCAAAAGCCGGCGC
>CAYWWF010000069.1:0-9626 GCA_964461745.1 uncultured Oscillospiraceae bacterium
TTACGTTTTTCAACGCGCCCTATGTGAAAAACGCGCTCCAAGAGGGCGCGTTTTACGCGTTTTATGGGCGTGTCACAGGCCCCAGCCGAGAGATGCAAAACCCGTTGTTTGAGCCGCTTGAGAAAAAAGGCCGGGTCACCGGCTGCATCGCGCCGATCTATCGGCTCTGCGCGGGCCTCAAACGCGCGGACGTAACCGCCGCCGTTCGCCAGGCGCTGCTTTTGGCAAGGGAGCACATCGGTGAAACCTTGCCGCCTGATTTACGGCAGACCTATCGTTTGGCAACGGCGGCTTACTGTTATGAAAACATTCACTTCCCAGGCTCTTTTGAGGAGCTGGACACGGCGCGGCGGCGGCTGGTGTTCGAGGAGCTGTTTGTGTTGTCTTTGGCGCTGCGCCGGTTAAAGGCCGGTGTGGAGCGCCAAACAGCGCGCGCGATACCGCCTTGTGACCTCAGCGATTTTTACGCCGCGCTGCCGTTTGCGCTGACAGCGTCCCAGTGTGGCGCGATTGCGGACGCCCTGCGCGACATGGCGCAGGCGAGCCCGATGCACCGACTGATTCAAGGCGACGTGGGCTCAGGCAAAACACTCGTCGCGGCGGCCTGCGCCTTGTCGGTATTGCGCGCGGGCGGCAAGGCGGCCCTGATGGCCCCCACGGAAATTCTGGCCGAACAGCACGCGCGAACGCTCAAACCGCTGCTCGCGGCATTGGGACAGGAAACCGTACTGCTGACCGGACGCTTGCCCGCCGCACAAAAGCGGATCGTGAAAGCGCGGCTGTCGTCGGCGGAACCCTGTCTCATTATCGGCACCCACGCGCTGCTCACGGGCGACGTACAAGTAGAGAACCTCTGGCTTTGCGTCGCCGACGAGCAGCACCGTTTTGGGGTAGCGCAACGCCGGGTGTTATCGGAGAAGGGGGAAAGCCCCCATGTTCTTCTCATGTCCGCAACACCCATCCCGCGCTCGCTTGCGCTGACACTTTACGGCGACCTCGACGTCTCCGTGATGCGCGAGCGCCCGCCGGGCCGTGAAAAGGTGGACACCTTTGTCGTCTCGGACGCCGAGCGCGCGCGGGTTTATGGCTTTGTAAAAAAGCTGACGCAGGCTGGGCGGCAGGTGTATGTTGTCTGTCCGCTGATTGACTGGGAAGACGATCGGCAGGGGCTCATGTCCGTGCGCGCGTATGTAAAGGAGCTCAGTGAGAAGATCTTCCCCGACCTGCGCGTCGGTTTTGTGCATGGACGCATGAAGGCGTCGGAAAAAGACGCGGCCATGCGCGCGTTTGTCGAAGGACAGACGGATATTTTGGTCTCCACGACCGTGATCGAGGTCGGCGTCGATGTCGAGAACGCGGCGCTTTTGATCGTCGAAAACGCCGACCGCTATGGCCTGTCGCAGTTGCACCAGCTTCGGGGCCGTGTCGGGCGCGGCAGGCACAAATCGTACTGCATCCTGTTTTCGGAGAGCGCCGGTGAGACGGCGCGGAGACGCTTGCGCGTGATGACACAGACCGACGACGGCTTTGCGATCGCCGAAGAGGATTTGAAACTGCGCGGCCCGGGTGATTTTTTTGGCTCTCGGCAGCACGGTCTGCCGTCGCTCAAAATCGCCGACTTGTCTGAGGATATGGCTGTCCTGCTCGAGGCCGCCGAGGCCGCTGGCGCGCTGTTTGAGGCGGATCCACAGCTTGCGAGCTGCCCCTCGGTGCGTGAGATGGTGGAGGGGATGCTCCGCGCGGGGGCAGTGATGTGAGGGAAGCCTTTAGAAATTTTTTCAGTATAAGAGAATTTAAATAGCCCTGCGGGGGGACGGGGGCAAAATTTTCAGCAATTCCCCAAAACCACATGCTCCAAATGCCGCCGCGCCACCTCATACAGCCTCTGCAAACTCTCCACCGCCGTCGGTTCGCGGTCACTGTACTTGTACTGCGGGAAAAAGCGGGACAGGTGCAGCGGGATGTCTCGACGCAGGGAGGAGAGCCAAGCCGACAGCGCGTCGATTTCCTCCGCCGAGTCATTCTCACCCGGCACAACAAGCGTCGTAACCTCGACATGGCAAGCGTTCGCGGCGAGAGCAATCGTGCGCTTGACGGTTTCAAGGTCGCCCGACAGGCGGCGATAGGCGTCTTCCGTAAACCCTTTGAGGTCAATGTTCATCGCGTCGATGAGAGGCAACAGGTCACGAAGCGGAGCCTCACATACGGTGCCGTTGGTGACGACAACATTTTTTAGACCTTGCCCACGCGCAAGAACAGAACAGTCCCTCACATACTCATAACCGACAAGCGGCTCGTTGTATGTGTAGGCGATTCCGATGTTGCCCTCGTCGCGCGCTTCGAGCGCCATTTCAACCAGACGTGTCGGCGAAACGAACAGCGTCTCGATGTCCGCGTCCTGTAGTCCGCAAGCCGGTTGATCGGCCCCGGCGGCGTCCCGCCCAAACGCAATCCGATTGTTCTGACAAAACGGACAGCGTAAATTGCAACCAAAGCTGCCGACGGAGAGCACCTGCGAGCCTGGATGGAAACGCCGCAGGGGCTTTTTTTCTATGGGGTCGAGTTGGATGGACGTAACTTTCCCGTAATTGATGCAGCGCACAACACCGTCTACGACACGGCGAGCGCCGCAAAAGCCGGTTTGCCCTTCGGAGAGTCGGCAAGCGTGCGGACATAGTTCACACAAGATTTTCATGTGTGGCGCACCACCTCAAAGCGCTCGAGCTCACAGAAATCACCGGGCCGAATGCCCGCTTTTTGCTGGGCAATCGCGATCTGCTCTTCGACGGTGTGGACACTTTCAAGGTTCGGAAGCAGCAGGCCCCGCTTGAAGCCGCTTTTGACGATGACACCGTATTTTTTCACGTCGAGAGCCGCGGCGTCGTCGATGGATTCCGGCGGACATAAAACGTCCACACTGTAAACCAGGCTGTCGAGTTCTTCGGCCTGCACGGGCTCAAATCGGGGATCTTCCGCGCCCGCGCATACGGCGTTGCGGACAATTTCCTCGCCCACGCTTTCGGTGACCGGAGCAATCGTGCCGATACAGCCGCGCAGTGTGCCGTCTTTTTTAAGAGAGACAAAGACCCCGGCTTTTGTGTGAAGCAGTTCCCCCGGCAGTGTGCGCCGCAGGGTTTCGTCCCAGGACAGCGCCTCCCCGGTCTTGACAAAATGCTCGAGCGCGTAGCGCGCCAAGCGTACATAGTCGTCTTCTCGTTCGCGCCGCGCCTGCAACTTACATTTTTGCTCTTCTAAAAACCGCTCGCGGAAATTGCGCGTCTCATCGTGCGCAACGGGGATAAAGGTCGCCACGCCGTACCCTACGCCGAACGTACCCTCATAGGAGAGGAGTCGCGCGTTTACAGCACGGCGATCCAGCGCACCGGACATCACAAGCAGCGAGCGCAAGCCGCATTCGGCAGCGGCGGCAGCCCGATCCGGGGATAGGGAGAGCAGGCGCAGAAAGTCACCCTCGGCCAAAATATCCGCAATCTCTCGGTCGAAATGAACGCCGTCCTCATCGTATCCATACGGGCCGTCGGGCGCCACTTTGTGAGACAGATCGCCGCTGGCGATAAACACCGTGCGACGCCCGAGCGCCTCGGAGACCGCGGATACACACTGCCCGAGCCGGTAGTGATCGGCGTAAGAGTAGCCGGACAGTCCCATACGCACGAGCTTGTAATTCGGATAGACTTCGTCGATGAACGAAAGCGGAACCATTGTGCCGTGATCCAGCGCGGCGCTGCGTTCCCCGAGTGTTCCGGCGGGGATTCCGGCATAAGCGGATTCTTCAATCAGCGCCGTAACGAAATCTACGTCGTATTCAACGCGCATAACGAAATCATCCGCGTCAAACGCGGACAGATCGCCCATGGCCGCGTGGCCCGGAGAGAGGTGAAAGTAATCGGAGTACGTCGCCTTGTGCGGTGAGACAAGGAAGATGGTATCCGGTTTCAGCGAGTAAACAAGTGCGGCCACTTCACGGCAGGCCTCGCGGGTTTTTTGAATGTCGCGCTCCCGACCCTGTCCGACTTCAGGGACAATGATGGGCGGATGCGGCAGGAGTGCGGCGGCAAGGATCGACATAGATAGAACCCCTTTCGGGCATAGTTGGAGTTTGGGTGCTTTTATTCTGCCCCGGGATGGAAATGCCATGCCTAAGACGGGGGAGAGAATTCAGATGGCCTAATTATATCACAAAAACCGATTTTATCGGCATCCTCACCTGTTCTTCACGCTTGACACGAGCTCACCAATCTTCTGTTTGTCTTTCACCCCATCCGTTTCCGCGCCGCTGGACACGTCGATGGCAAACGGGCGGAGCGCGATGGCCTGCTCTATGTTGTGCAGCCCGATGCCGCCGGCCAAAAAGAACGGCTTGTCGGTGTGGGGGAGCGCTGACCAGTCAAAAGGCTGACCACTTCCGGCAATGGCACTGTCAAACAAAAGATAGTCCGCATTTTGTGGGAGTCGCTCCCCAATGCGCACCGCCTTAATTACGGGTGCCTGGACCTTGTCGATGTAGCCTTCGTCTTCCTTGCCGTGGAGCTGCACGAGATCAATGATACCCGCCGCAACCATCGCATTGACCGCCTCGATCGGCTCATCCACGAAAACACCCACCGCCGTGATTGCGGGGTCAAGCTGTTTCCTGAAGTGGGCCGCTTGCTCAGCGGTCACCTGCCGCTTGCTTTTAGCAAACACAAAGCCGACATAGTCAGGCTTTGCGGCGTTTACAGCATCAATGTCGCAAGCGCGAAACAGGCCGCAGATTTTGATCTTCATAAGGTCCCTCGCAAGCTTGCGAGCGCGGCTTTTTTGTCCGGGCTGCGCATGAGCGTTTCACCGATCAGCACCGCGTCCACGTGGTTTTCGCACAGCAAGGCAATGTCTTCGGCGGTGGAGATCCCACTTTCCGCGACAAAAACTACGTCCCGCGGCACATACGCGCGCAGTCGCACACTGGTCATCAGGTCCACCGCAAACGTGTCAAGGTTGCGGTTGTTTACGCCCACAATTCTGGCCCCGGCCCGAAGTGACTTTTCCAGTTCGGGCAGACTGTGGCTCTCCACGAGCGCCGACAGCCCCAGGCTTTCCGCCAGCGCGATAAAATCTTTCAATTTTGCCTCGTTTAGAATCTCCGCAATCAGCAAGACCGCCGCCGCGCCCCACAGTTTCGCCTCAAAAATCTGTACGGGGTCGAGGATGAAATCCTTGCGCAACGTAGGGATGGTAACGCTTTGGCTTATCTCTTGCAAATATGCGCCGCTTCCCAAAAAATACTGTGGTTCCGTGAGCACCGAGATGGCCGCCGCACCCGCTGCCTCAAAGTCCGCCGCAATCTCCAGATAGGGGAAGTGCTCAGCGATTATACCCTTGGACGGTGACGCCTTTTTGACTTCGCAGATGAACGAAATTCCTTCGCCCCTCAGCGCCGTTTCAAACGGGTAGTCATACGCCGATTGGATTTGCTCCACGCGTTTTTGCGTCGAGGCCACCATGTTCTCAAGAAAGCTCACCTTATTTCACCTCGTTTGACATTTGGATGAATCGCTCAAGCTGCTGTGCTGCCTTGCCGCTGTCTAGGACAGACTTGACCTCCTCAATGGCCTCGGGGAAAGAAATCTCTTTGGCCACATACAAGGCCGCCGCCGCGTTGAGTATTGTTACATCGCGCTTAGGCGATTGTTTGCCGCTGAGGATGTCTCGGACGATTTCAGCGTTTTCCGTGGCGGTGCCGCCCACCAGCGCACGCTTGTCACAGCGCGAAAACCCGAACTGCTCGGGGGTGATCTCATACGACTTGACCCAGCCGTTTTTTACCTCACACACAAAGGTCGGCGCGGAAAGGGAGATCTCGTCGAGCCCGTCCTTGCCGTAGACAACCATCGCGCTTTGCACGCCCAGATTCGCAAGCACCTTCGCGATGGGTTCGACAAGCGCCTCCTCATACACGCCGAGTAGCTCCATGTTCGCGCCCGCGGGGTTGGAAAGTGGGCCAATGATGTTGAACACCGTGCGGATGCCGAGCTCTTTTCGAATCGGAGCCACATATTTCATCGCGATGTGATAGTTTTGGGCGAACATAAAGCAAAGCCCGATTTCTCCCAGCAGTTTTGCGCTGGTCTCCGCGGGGATGTTGATGTTGACGCCAAGCGCCTCCAAGACGTCTGCGGAGCCGCATTTGCTGGACGCAGAGCGGTTGCCGTGCTTCGCGATGGGCACACCGGCGGCGGAAACGATGATGGCCGCTGTCGTGGATATGTTAAAACTTTGGGCGTGGTCGCCGCCGGTGCCCACGATTTCCAGTACATTCTGCTCGTGCAACAGCTTTACACAGTGGCGGCGCATACCCGCGGCGGAGGCGGTGATTTCGTCGATGGTCTCCCCTTTGAGCGAAAGCGCCGTCAGATAAGAAGATATTTGCACTTGGCTTGCCTGACCGCTCATGATTTCGTCCATAACGCCGAGCGCCTCGTCGAAAGACAAATTCTCTCGTTTTGAGAGCTTTACAATGGCTTCTTTAATCATAATGAACCTCCAAGAAATTGCGCATCATTTTGTCTCCGTCTGTGGTCAAAATGGATTCCGGGTGGAACTGCAAGCCGTAGACGTGCTTCGTCTTGTGCGCCACGGCCATGATCTCGCCGTCAATCGTTCCGGCAACAATGTCAAGGCAGAACGGCAAGGTCTCCCTGACCCCCGCGAGCGAGTGATAGCGCGCGACTTTGAGGATGCTCTTGATCCCCTTGAACAGGCGGCAGTTTATGTTCAAAAGCGCGTCGGATTGCTTGCCGTGCATCAAGGTTTCGGCGTAAGACACTGTGCCGCCATAGGCTTCAAAGATGGCTTGATGGCCAAGACAGACGCCGAGAATCGGGATGTGTCCGCCCAATTCCTTTACCACATCCACGCAAACCCCGGCGTCTTTGGGCTTGCCGGGCCCCGGAGACAACACAATGTGTGAAGGCGCAAGGGTTTTAATCTCAGACACGGTCATCTCGTCGTTGCGGATCACCCGGATAGAGGGGTTTATGCTGCCGATGAGCTGGTATAGGTTATAAGAGAAACTGTCGTAGTTGTCGATGAGTAAGATCATGGATTCAGTCCTCCGTCCGCTTTTTTCAGCGCCTCAATGACCGCCTTTGCCTTGTTGATACACTCTTCATACTCGTTTTGGGGTACGCTGTCGGCGACAATCCCCGCGCCCGAACGCACAAACACCTTGCCGTTTTTCTTGAACACCAAGCGAATCGCGATACAGGTGTCCATATTTCCCTTGAAGTCGATGTACCCGATGGCGCCGCCGTACACGCCCCTTTTGTTGTTTTCAAGGCGGTTGATGATCTCACACGCTTTGAGTTTTGGCGCGCCTGAAAGGGTTCCGGCCGGGAGCACCGCTTCAATCGCGTCGATGGCGGAATAGGCATCCCGGATCTCGCCTCTGACGGTTGAACCGATGTGCATGACATGGGAAAACCTCAGCACAGACTGGTAGGTTTCCACGGAGACGGTGCCAAACTTGCTGATTTTTCCGAGGTCGTTTCGACCCAAATCCACAAGCATATTGTGCTCGGCAAGTTCCTTTTCATCGGCCAAAAGCTCTTGTTCCAAGGCTAAATCTTCCTCGGGCGTGGCACCGCGCTTGCGTGTGCCGGCCAGCGGAAAGGTGTGAAGTATCCCCTCTTGCAGGCGGACGAGCGTTTCGGGAGACGCCCCGGCCATTTCCATGGTGTCGCTGCCCATATAAAACATATAGGGCGACGGATTGGTCATTCTCAGGATTCTGTAGGTGTCGAGCAGACTGCCCTCAAACTTTGCTTCGAAACGATTTGACAGCACCAGCTGGAAAATGTCTCCCTCAAAAATGTGTGATTTCGCGGTTTCAACCATCTTGCAATATGCCTGCTGACTGAATAAGGGCTTGAGTTCGGACTGTAGTCTTCCGCCATAGCTTTGTGTTGGCGTTGGGGCTTGGATGAGCGCTCGGATGCGGTGGATTTCCGCCACCGCTCGGCTGTAATCCTGTTCTATTTGACTCGACCGAATGTTCATGATGATAAAAAGTTCCTGCTTTAAGTTGTCAAAGGCGATGATTTTATCAAACAACATCAGATCCATATCCGCAAAGTCTTCGCTGTCCTCCGCGTTAAGTCGTAAGGTCGGCTCGCTGTATTGAATGTAATCGTAGGCAAAGTATCCGACAAGCCCGCCCGTAAACGGCGGCAGGTCTTCAAGACGCGGCGACTTGAGTCCGCGCATAAGCGCCTGGATGTAACGACTGGGCGAGCCCACCGTTTGCTTCTTCCCGCCGCTTACGAGCTCGCCACCGCGGCAGGTGATTTCGTCGATGGGGTCATAGCCCAAAAAGGTGTACCGCCCCCACTGCTTTGTGTCTTCCACACTTTCGAGCAAAAAGCAGTGGGTTGAAATAGACTTGAGTGCTTTGAGCACCGCAATGGGTGAAGTCATATCGGAGGGCAGCCGCGCGCTGATCGGGATCATATCGTAGGCTTGCGCCAGTTTTTTTGCCTCTTCAATGGTTGGTGCAATGTGATTCATAACCTACCTCCTATGGTTGTTTGTATAATACAAAAAGCCCCTCGGTTCACCCGCGTGAACCGAGGGGCTTGATTTAGCTTAAAACATAAAAAGCTATCTCTCACCAAAACCTCTGCACGACAAAGTGACCCTGTTGTTATGAACAGAGCACCACCAACGCCATGCATTTGTTTGGATGGAAATATTAGACACAGTATCACCTATTGAAATAGTTTGTATTTTTAAGATGCCACATGGTTTTGATTTTGTCAAGGAATTTTTGCGGGTGGGGGTATGAGAGGGGCGGCGGTGAGAGTCAAAAACGTGTAACTGTACAAGAATTGTGGGGCGTGGTATAATTAACCATGCGTTTTGGACGTCTGTTGTTTGGGGTTGTGATTACGATGAAGGCAAGAATCAAATGGCTTGAACGTGATAGTAAGCTGCCTTGCAGAGTTACATTGCCAGCGCGCTTTATAGGTCTAAATGAAGGAAATACATGGTGGAGTGTGGCCCTTTGTTGCCAGAATGTTTTAGCAAACAGTATTTGTTTTGCTGAAGTGGATTTGTTGTTTCCAGAAAAAGCACCTCCTGATTTAATGGTGGTAGGACGAGAATTCGAACTTTGGTCAGCAAAAGCCGTGGGCGTAGGTTGTGTTGTTGATGCCTCCGAGAATGGAAGCATCGAGAGAAAACAATAAACGAATGCTCCCCCCCCGCCAACGGCGGGGAGGTCCCATTACGGCGCAGGTGAGAGAACATTGTTTGGTACCGGACTATTTACCCTCGGAGATATTGATGGGGGACACGCTGGAATCCGATCTCAAAACATTTTCCACCTCATTCGAATTTTTAGATGTGGATACCTATGAATACGAATACTCGAGAAGGAATAATGTAGAAAACAAAGCGAAAACCTCTATCTTAGGGATTATAATACGTTGTCATGAGCCCAAGCACGAACCCTACGGACCGGGCAAGTATTCTTACAACAAACCTCAATTCGGAAGATATGACAACCTGAGTCAGGATCCAAATACGCAAAAGATAGCGATGGGTAATTATGATGTTTTATTGAATAT
>CAYWWF010000070.1:0-9503 GCA_964461745.1 uncultured Oscillospiraceae bacterium
ACCAAGCTCAACCGCTTGCATTGGCACTTTACCGATGACAACGGCTGGCGCATGGAAGTCAAAGGCTACCCGAACCTCACGCAACGTGGCGCCACTTGGGAAGGCACCAGCTATCCCGACAACGGTAAGACGCTCTTCTATACGCAGGAAGACATCAAGGAAATCGTGGCTTACGCGCAGAGCCTGTACATCGAAGTGATCCCCGAAATCGAGATGCCGGGCCATATGCTCGCGGCCATCCTGTCCTACCCCAAACTGTTCTGCATCGGTCAGCCGCTGCCGAACAACGCGATGGTCACCGACTTTTGGACCATGCTCGACAAAATCATGCACTACACCCCGCCCATCTGCGTCACCAGACCTGAGGCTGTCGAGTTCCTTGAAACGGTGCTCGATCAGGTGATTGAACTCTTCCCCTCCAAGTACATCCACATCGGCGGCGATGAAGTGCCCTCGAGTCTGCAAAAGTGGAGCCAGTGCCCGAGCTGCAGCGTGCTTATGCAGGAAAAAGGATACGCCAATAAGGACATGCAGCGCTATCTGTCCGAGCAGATGCGCGACTACGTGGCCGACCGCGGCAAAGTCGTCATGGGTTGGAGTGAAATCTTCAACAACGGCGCCATTCCCGGCGTCGCGCTGACGGACTGGATCGGCGGTTTGAACACGGCCATCAACGGCGGCTGCGAAGTCGTCGCGTCCCCGACCGGCACCTCCTATCTGGACTACAACCAGGGCCCCGGCGACACCGTCGGTTCCGGCGGCACGTGTACGATCCAAAGCGTGTACAACTACGAACCCGCCGCCCCGAGCCTGACGCCGAGCCAGAGAAAGCTCATTTTGGGCTCCCAGGGCAACATGTGGACACACATCGCCCGCAACGAGGACGAACTGAACAACTGCCTGTTCCCGCGCCTGAGCGCCGTGGCCGAGCGCAGTTGGACGCCGTCCTCTCGGAAATCCTATGACGACTTCCTCATCCGCCTGAAAGCCCAGTATGAGCGCATGGCCCAGAGAAACGTAAACTTCTATGTGCCGCCGCCCGTGTGCTCGGTTGCGGTAAGCGGAGACAACGAGCAGATCCTGACCATCGAGAAACCTACGGGTCGCGCCGGCACCGTATATTATACAACGGATGGTACTACGCCCACGAAGAATTCCGCACGCTACGACGGCCCCGTGGCACTGAGCGCCTCCGCGAAAGATGTCCGGGCGATCCTCATCGTGCGGGACAACCAGAAGAGTCAGGTTGTCATTACCCCCACAGTGCAGGCCGCAAACTATTACCGCTTTACCTTTGACGAGGAAACCCTCAGCGACGTAAACGGCAACATCAGCGGCACCGGCGAAGGCTCGCTTTCTTTTGTGGACGGCGCGCCGATGCTTGGTACCGGCAAGGCGCTTCGCTTCAACGACACAAACGCGGCGATCAAATTGGGTCAGGCCAACATAACCGGCGAGTGGACTTTCTCAACTTGGGTCTATGAGTACAACAACTCCAGCGCTTTCTCCTTCCTGATTTCCGCGCCCGCCGCCTCCCAGCTTCGTCTGCTCAGCGGCAACGGAAACAAGAGGGTTCAGGCCTCCATTCGCAGTGTCAAGGAGTCGGATTTCAACTACACCGTGCCCGTGAACACCTGGACCATGCTGACCTTTGTTCAGACATCGACCGGCTTGTCCCTTTACGCAGACGGTGTGTTCAAGCAGACGCTCAACAACTTTGTGATGATGCTGCCGATGGATATGATCGGCAACTATGACGAGTGGGGCAGAAAGGCACTTAACGCCGCGCTGGACGACATTTGGATCATTAAAAAGGCGCTCTCCGCGGCGGATGTCACCGCGCTGTACAACAACAGTTACAATCCAAACACCCCGCAGTACACTGTGTCGGCCACAGCCGGGCCCGGTGGCAGTGTGACACCTGCGCTTTCCAAGGTGGATGAGGGCAAAGACTGCGCGCTGACCATCGCGGCGCTGCCCGGCTACACACTCGGGAGCGTTACCCTGGACGGCGTGGACGCGATGGATCAGGTGGTAAACGGTGTGCTCACGCTGCGCAATGTCACAGAGGCGCACAAGGTGGAAGCGACGTTCATCGAAAAGCCCATCATGACCATGGAAGGCTCCTACTGGAAATTTGACGGCAACGCCCAAGATGAAAACGGCGTGAACCATGGCATCATCAAAGGCAGTCCGACGTTTGTTGACGACCGCTTCGGTAACCCCGGCAGCGCCATCTTTATGAACGCGGCCGATCAGGGCATTTTCATTGGCGCGAAAGACATCGAGGGCGAATGGACGGCCTCCTTCTGGGTCAAACGGGCGAGCAACGCGCAGTATTCCTACCTGACCCACAGCACGAAGAGCTCTATGCGTCTGACCCAGTATGGCTCCTCCTACAAAACCGGCATAACGCAGACCGGAATCCAAGACTATGTCTTCAACTACGTAGCGCCCTTGAATCAGTGGGTCATGCTCACCTACGCTTACGACGGTACGACCGTGAAATTTTATGTCAACGGTGAGTACCTGGAGAGCGCCACCGGCTATTTCACCCTGCCGCTCGAAGTCATCGGCAACAGCTTGTCCAGCAACAGCAAGTACGCGCAAGCGGCGCTGAACGCGGCGCTGGACGACGTGGTTGCCTATCCGCAAATGCTGAGTGATACGCAAATCGCTGACCTTTACAACGGAAACTTGCCCACGCTCGCAGCGCGCACCGTCATAAGCTGTGAAGAGCTGAGCGGAACCACCGTGCCGGTCGGCACCGACTTTGAGGAGATGTTCCTGCCGAGCAGCGTAACCGTCCAGCTCAGCGGAAACCGCACGACCACTGTCCCGGTTCTCTGGAAAGTGCCGGAAAACTTTGGCGCCGCGGGTGTCCACGTGGTGGAGGGCGAACTGGTTCTCTCCGGCTTTGTCGCCAACCCGAACCATATCAAAGCCCAGTACCCGGTCACGGTCTCAGCGCCCATCGAAAAACTCTCGCTGGGCGTGGCGGCCAACGTCTTGGTTAAACGCGCGACGAGCCGTGAGATCCGCGTGACGTGGAATCCGGCGCTTCCGCTGCCCAATCTGGAAGCCGCGTCTTCGAATCCTGCGGTGGTCAGCGTACAAATCACGAACAACGGCATCGGGGCCGCGACACTGAAGATTCTCGGCCTCAGAACCGGCTCTGCCGTGGTTGTGGTTAAGGCAAACGACGGCTCGGGCGCAACAGCGGCGCTGCTCGTCACCGTAAACTGATCTCAACACCTACTGATCTCTGTCCGCATACAAAATCACATACGTGCCAAAGTCCCAACCCTTTTCAAGGTTGGGACTTTGGCGCAACATGATCGTTCTCAGATTCAACAACAAAATGAGGTGTAACAATGAAAGCAAATCTAAGACGTATGGTGGCGTTGTTTCTTTGCTGCGCGTTGGTCTTCGGCGCGCTGCCCGGCGTTTTCGCGAGCGCGATGGACGCTGAGATTGTGCCGGTTCGCGTAAGCGGATACGGAAACGGCGCGAATGTACCCGCCAGAGCCATAGACGGCAACACCGACACCTATTGGCAGTCACCGGCGGCCTCCTCCATGCTGGAGTACATGCGCTTTCTCGACATCCATTTGGACGGTCTCTATGACCTGTCCAAAATTGAGATTCTAAACCGGCCGGGCGCGTATTACCACTATGAGGTGTACGCGAGTTACGACGGCGACGCGTTTACCAAAATCGCGTATAAATCCGACAACACGCAGGCCGGAAGCACGGCAACGGCGTACGACGTTTCCGCGAAAGACGGCGCGAAAAACGTAAGCCAAGTGCGCGTAAGCGTGTCCTACAACTCTGCCGCGCTCGAAGTGAACCTGGCTGAAGTCAAGCTGTATGGTACCAAGGTCAGCGACACCGTGCCGACAAAGCCCGGCATTCTGGTCGAGGACTTCTCGGAGAGCAAATGGGCCTCGGAGTACGAAAAGTTTGAAACGGACGCGGCTTACGCCGAGGAGAAAACCCTGCTTTCGCTGTCCGACATGGTGGGTCGCGTCATCGGCGATGCGTGGAAAGACGATTTCGTCTTTGAACTGGCCGACGTGAGCAGCACCGGCGACCGTGACGCCTATGAAATCGAAACTCGTGACGGCAAGGTGTATCTCCGTGGCCGCAACGGCATCTCTTTGGCCTCGGGCTTTAACTATTATCTGAAGAATTACGCCTATGTCAACTACAACCCGATCTTCGCGAGCAACGTTGAGATGCCCGCCACCCTCCCGGCCATACCCCAAAAGCTGGTCAAGGAGACGCAGTACAACACGCGGTACGCGCTGAACTTCTGCACCTACGCCTATACGATGTCGTTCTGGGGTTGGAACGAGTACGAAGCCTTCCTAGATTGGGCCGCGATGAACGGCATCAACATCATGCTGGATCTCGTCGGCCAAGAGGAAGTCCAGCGCCGACTGTTGCGCGCTTACGGCTACACCGACGAGGAAATCAAGCTGTACATCTCCGGGCCGGGATACTTCCCCTGGTTCTATATGCAAAACATGTCCGGCTTCGGCGGGCCTCTGCCCGACGACTGGTTTGCCCAACGCGTTGAGCTGGGCCGGAAGATGCACGACAGAATGCAGGCATTTGGCATCCAGCCGATTTTGCAGGGCTACGCGGGTATGGTGCCGACGGACTTTGGCTCCAAAAATCCGGATGCCGCGCTGATCGGTCAGGGCAACTGGTGCGGCTTTGTTCGCCCGACGATGCTCAAAACCTATGGGGCCACGGGCAAAGACTACTTTGCCGAAATGGCCGAGACCTTCTATCGGGTGCAAAAAGATGTGTTTGGGGACGTCACGGACTACTTTGCCGTCGACCCCTTCCACGAGGGCGGCATCCTCGGCGGGATGGATGCCGCGACGGTGTACCGCTATGTGCAGGGGCAGATGCTCAGCAGTCATCCGGACGCCATTTGGGTGCTGATGCAGTGGCAGGGCCAGATTTACGACGCCAAGATCAGCAATCTGGTCAAACCGAAGCAGGTGCTGGTGCTGGATCTGCAATCCGACCGCGTTTACTATTCCGCTGTCATGGAGCGTCAAAAGGTTCCTTGGGTCTGGTGTATGCTGCACAATTTCGGCGGGCGCATGGGCGTGGACGGCGACATCGTCACACTCACGCAGGAGATACCGAGAAAATACTACGACAGCCAATATATGACGGGCCTGGGCATCACACCGGAAGCGTTTGGAAACTCGGCTGTGGTCTACGATCTGGCATTGGACATGGCCTGGACAAAGGATCCGATCGATCCCTATGACTATGTTGAGCGCTACGCCAAAAGCCGCTATGGCCGCGCGGACGAGAACATTCTAAAGGCCTGGAACAACCTGCTGAAGACGGCCTACTGGAAAAAGGCGATTTACACGCAAGGCGCGGCGGAGTCCGTCATTAACGCGCGCCCGTCTACGAGTTTCAGCGCGGCCTCCACTTGGGGCCACAGTGTCATTGAGTATGACAAGAAAGCCTTTGAGGAAACCCTTTTGGACTTCATCGCGGCCTATGACGAGTATCAGGATCAGGAAACCTTTATCTTTGACATGGTGGATGTGACAAAGCAAGTGCTTGCCACCTCGGCCATAGAGTATCACAAACAAATGATGGAGGCTTACAACAAGAAGGACAAGGCGGAATTTAAGCGGATTTCCGACAAGTTTTTGGAGCTCATTCGGCTTCAAGATGAAGTGCTTGCGTGCAGCGGGGACTTTACCGTGGGGAAATGGATCGACGGTTCTCGCGCCATGTACGAAGGCATGGACGACTGGACAAAAGACCTGTTTGAGTTCAACGCCCGGGCGCAGATCACCACCTGGGCCGGCTCCAAATCGAGCGAGGGCGGCGGGCTCAAGGACTACTCCAACCGGCAGTGGTCGGGACTTACGAAAGATTACTACTTGGCGCGTTGGGAAGACTTCGTAAAGCGCTATGCGACAAGCTTAGAGACCGGAAACCCGCCCGCCAGCAAGAACTACTTCTTGCAGGAGTGGGAATGGGCCAACCGCAAATCCGACCAGGGCGACGGCTATAGCTCCGCGCCCCGAGGGAACCTCAAAGAGCTCGCGCAAAAGGTTTATGATGAGTTTTCGCTGACAAAGATGGACGCGTTTTTGAGTGAGGCGGAGGGAGTCCAGAATCTAGCCCAGGGCAAGGCGGTTGTCTGCAGTGTCGAAGGCACGAGCGTCGCCGCGCTGACGGACAACGACCTCACGACGACTTGGCGCGCGGGCAAGGCGGGTGCTGTCGAGTTTACCATCGACCTTAGCGGGAACTTCCTGCTTGACAAGGTGGAGTTTGCTTTGCCGCAGGTCGCCGGCGACTATCCTTGGGATTACGGCGTGAGTCTTTACATGGACGGCAAATGGAACAGCCTGCTCGTGAGCCAATATGAGACCCTGTTGGGTATCATATCCGTACCCTGTGACAATGTGGCTTCCCGCGTCAAATTCTCTTTCAGCCCGAAGACTTCAGCGGCCCCCGATCTGACCGCGGAGTTTGCCGAACTCATGGTGTTTGGTAAGGCGGCGCCAGAACCCACGTATGAGAACCTGGCACTGGGGAAAGCGGTGACGGTGACAGCGCCGAACGGCGCGACCTCCAGCACATCAAGTTTGACGGATGGCAACCTCGGCAACTATTGGGCCGCGTCCAGCGAAGCTTATCCTTGGACGCTGAGCCTTGACCTGGAAAAAGAAGAGTATGCCGACAAGGTGGAGCTCATCTTCGCGGCCGACGGTTTCCCGTTTAAGTTTACCGTGAAGGCGCTGGAGGCGGACGGGACGGAAATCATGCTGCTGGACATGAGCCAAAATACTCAGGTGCATCAGCAGACGTTCTCCTTGCCCGTGAACAAAAACATTCGTAAAGTCATCGTGCACTATAACGGCATGAACCCGATTGGCACCTATTACGCGGCCTGGGCCTCGTGCTCGGAACTGCGCGTCCTCCGGGAAATCACCGAGGAGGTCGAGATTCAGTTCGTGCAGAACATCGCAGCACAGGGCGTGGTCACCTGCTCGGCCCAAAGAGAAAGTGTTCTCAACATGGTCGACGGCAACCGAAACAATTACTGGTCGACGGGTTCGAGCACCTACCCGGCCTGGGTCATGGTGGATTTCGGCGTTCCAAAGGACATCACCGGTGTCAACCTGGTATTTTTCAATGAATATCAGAGAGCGCAGAACTACAAGATTGAGCTGTTGGGCGCGGACGGCAGCTCCGTGGTGGGCAGCTATGAAGGCCCGAAGGATATTCTCAAAGACATGGTGTCTGTCGCACCCGTCTCGGGGCGCGCCCGCTATGTCAAAATGACACTCACGAGCGCTTTGGCAGGCTCCAGTGTGTGGCCGGGGGCCGCGGAACTGGAAATCTTCTCCCGCTCGGATTGCGCGTCGAAATACGCGAGCATCACAAGCAATTTGGTGTCGGATGACCTCAAACACTTGGTGGACACGGATCCTGCCACCTTCTTTGAGAGCAGCGCGGAAGGCCCGAAGGTGTTCACCTTAACGCTCGATCAGCCCTATGATGTAAACGCGTTGGAGATTCTCACCGGGATGGACACGGCGCTCTCCTACATCGCGGAGTATTCCTATCAGGGTTCCGCGTTTGCTTCACTGAAAGACGGCGCGGCGACACAGGGCAAGCCCGGTGTCAGCGTCATCAGCCGTACGAAACCCGTCCTTGCGGATACGGTGCGTGTCACGGTAAACGAGGCTACGGTCAAATTGGCCGACATAAACGTTTACTGCGAAAACTATATGGGAAGCTTCCTAGCCTATGTGCAGAGAGCCAGCGATCAGGCCGCGCGCTATACGGTTGGAGCGTATGCCGGAAACATTTCACAGACGGCGCGTGATGCGTTTAACGCGGGTCTGAATGAAATCGTAAGCCGAAACGGAAACAACATCCTCAGTTCTTTGGCGTTGCCGGGACAGAAGCGTGGGGTTGACGCCTGCGTCAATGCGTTGGAAAAGCAAATCGTTCGCCTGGATCGTACCCGGTTGCTTTCGGCGATTTCCGCGGCTAAACGATCCGGTCAACCCAATTTCCCCAAACTGGCGGTTTCGTTGGAAGACGCCGTGGATGCGGCTATGTTGACATATAACACTTTGCTTATGACGCAGAGGGATCTTGATGACGCGGCGGTGACACTGGAAAACCGGCTTATACCGTATGAGGCGTCGTGTCAGGCTTTCTTAGAACAACGGGCGAAAGCGGAAGTGTTGGCTGCCAATGCCGTCGTGGGCACCGCGTACGGGAATGTATCCCAAGAGACGCTGGACGCGCTCAACGCCGCGATGGTAGAAGCGGCAAGCAATGCGAAGACTGCCACCACACTCGAAGCGTTGGACGCCTTGACGCAAATGTTGAAAACCGCGTGCGAAACCTTTGAGAAGAACGCATTGACTACCTTAGCGCAGTTTTCTATTCGTGTCGGTTCATCTCAAAGCGCACCCACGAACAGCGCCATTAAGCGCGGCACAATCGGCGAGTTTAGAATTGTCTGGAGTCCGTCGATACTTCTTCCCAATTTGGAAGCGACCTCCTCCAATTCGGCTGTAGCCAGCGTACAAATTGTAGACAACACAAATGGTTCGGCCAAATTGAAGGTAACGGGCCTCAGAACCGGTTCCGCCGTAATTATGGTCAAGGCAAACAATGGCTCAGGTGCCGTAGCGGCCATATTGGTTACGGTGAACTGATGTTTGATGAACCCAACGTGTTCTGAAGTCATCATACTCTGAGCGAGTGTATGGAAAAATTTCATACTTGGCAGAAGGCGGAGCGGTTGCGAAATGGCAACCGCTCCGCCGCGTATTGTCAGAACGCCCGCAATAGACAATGGCAAGAAATGTGGTATAATAGCCTTGAGATAGGAAGTGGCAAGGCTACATGAAGAAAACCATAAAACAAATCGCGGAGCTGGCTTGTGTATCACGGGGTACGGTGGATCGGGTGATACACAATCGGTACGGTGTCGATCCGGTTGTGAGAGATCGCGTGAAACAATTGCTGGAAGAAAATGATTACCAACCCAATGTTGTGGCACAAGCACTCAAGCTTTCCAATAAGCCGATGAATTTCGGATTGGTCATAAACAATATCCGAAACCCGTTTTGGCTTGGAATTGTGGAGGGGTTCCGAGATGCTGAAAAGGCTTACGAACCATACGGAATCAAACTCACACAAATCTATATGGACAAAGTAGATCCCGCCGAACAAGTCAGGTGTTTGGAAGAATTGGTCCGCGGAGAATCGGAGATAAATGGGCTATTTATTGCAGGCATCAACAGCCCTTTGGTTACAGATTATGTTCTTACAATACCCGACAGCATCCCTATCATCACGTACAACAGCGATATCGGTGGAAGCAAGCGCCTTTGCTTCATCGGACAAAACCATTTGGAGGCAGGACACGTTGCCGGGCGACTGATGTCGCTTCTTTTGCAGTGTGATGGGGAGATTGCCGC
>CAYWWF010000071.1:0-9497 GCA_964461745.1 uncultured Oscillospiraceae bacterium
GTGCGGACATACAGATCAAAGACCGCGTCCCCAACGTGCGCGAGCGCCAGCGTACCGACGCCAGACAGACGAAATCCTGTGGAACAAAGCGGAAACTCCATACCTACCTCGTACCGGGCCGTTTCAGAGCGGCGCACTCCCCGTCCAAAATCAACAGCCCTCACTGTTGTATTTTCCCCTCATATGGTGTATGATACCCTCGCAACGGGAAGACAAGACGGTGCACCGTCGAGAAACTTCCAGCAATCCTGTCAGCAAAGGGGTTTCATGTTTATGCTTAGGCCTTGCGTCTCCGTCGTCATTCCCGCGTTCAACGAACAAGAAGTGCTGCGGGAGGCCCACCGCCGTCTCAGCGCTGTCATGAAAGGCACCGGGGAAAGCTATGAACTAATCTTCGTCAACGACGGCAGCCGTGACGACACGATGAACATTCTCAAGACGCTCGCCCAAGAAGACCCCAACGTCAAAGCGATTCATTTTTCCCGCAACTTCGGCCATCAAATGGCCATCACCGCCGGCATGGAACACGCGACCGGCGACGCCATTTTGGTCATCGACGCAGACTTGCAAGACCCGCCCGAAGTCATCCCGGAGATGATGAAAAAATGGCGTGAAGGGTATCAAGTCGTTTACGGCCAACGAAAGAAACGCCACGGGGAGACCTTTTTTAAAAAGGCGACGGCCAAAATCTTTTACCGCACACTGCGGCGTATGACCGAAGTGGACATCCCCGTCGACACCGGAGACTTCCGACTCATCGACCGGCGCGTGCGCGACGCGCTGTCGCAACTGCCTGAACACAATCGCTATGTCCGTGGCTTGGTCAGTTGGGTCGGCTTCCGGCAGATTGGTGTGGAATACGTGCGCGAAGAGCGTTTTGCGGGTGAGAGTAAGTATCCGCTCTCGGCGATGCTCAAATTCGCCGGTGACGCGCTGACATCATTCTCCTACAAACCGCTGAAATTGTCAATGGCGTTGGGCCTCCTGGCTTGTTTCATCTCTGTCTTAGGTCTCTTGACCGCCGCCGTCTTGGCTTTGTTTACCTCGCTGTATGTTCCGGGGTTTTTATATCCGCTGTTTATCCTCGGTTTTTTCTACGGTCTGCTGCTGATCCTTGTCGGTCTCATCGGCTCGTATCTGGGACGAATCTACGAGGAAGTCAAAGGCCGTCCGCTCTATTTAATCGCTGAGAAGGACGGGTTTGCTGAAACTCAAGAATAATCCATTGGTCGAAACTTGGTATTTCTTCCCCCCGCTTTCGGCGGGGAGAAAGCTGACAGGGCTGTGTCACAAAACAATTGTGTCACAGCCCTGTTTTATTACTTCTCCAGATACGCCCACATGAGATAGATAAAACCCAGCGGGTTGTGTATCATGCCCTTGAGTTTCGGAGACTGCAACATCGGCTCGGTGGTAAAAGTATACGGCGCGACGGCCCAGTCGGTGGCCACAATGAGTTTTTCTGCCTCACTAAGAAGTTCACAGCGACGTTCCGTATCCGTTTCGAACTTGGCTTGCGAAATCAAGCTGTCATAGCGGCTGTTGCGGTAACCTGGCAGGTTCAGTTCACTGTTGGATATAAACAGATCTAAAAACGTCGTCGGGTCGTGATAGTCTCCAATCCAATCGGCGCGGCAAATCTCATACTTTCGCTCGGCGGTGTCCTGCAGATACTCCGCCCAATTGTCTTTGTGTATGCTCAGGGTGATGCCCAGCTCTCGCTTAAACATTTCCACCATTGCTTCGGCGGTTTTGACATTGGTGGGTGCATCGTCCGTGGTGAACGTAAGCGTGGGAAACCCTCTTCCACCCGGATATCCTGCCTCCGCTAATAGAGCGCGGGCTTGCTCGCAGTTTTTCTCATACGCTTCGGGATCCAGTGAGAAAAAGTCCCCGCCTTTTACACGGAAATCTTCACCCTGTGGGCCTACAATTTCATACGGCACAAGCGCCGAAGCGGGCTTTTCGCCGCCGCCCATGACCTCATTGGCCAGCGCATTGCGGTCTATGGCCAATGTCAGAGCCTGACGTACACGCGCATCGCTTAAGGGTTCCACATCAAAGTTAAAGCATAAAAAACGCACGCCCAACAAGCTGTATATCACGACTTCCCCGGTTGAGAGCAAGTCCTCCGTCTTTTCCCGAGGGAAATGGCGACTCAGTGCGATCTCATTTTTGTGATAGGACGAAAGCAATTTCTCCGGGTCAGGCTCCAATACGAAACGGAGCACATCGGGGCCGGTTACACCTTCCAGGTTCCAATAGGACTTATTTTTTTGCGTTACAATCTCCTTGTCGTGCTGCCACTGCACAAACGAATAGGGCCCATTGGAAACATAACTTTCGGCGGCCAGCGTCCAACCCTCAGGGTCTTTTTCGACCACAGCCTGTTTGACCGGATACAGATTCGGTAGCGTACAGAGATCCAAAAAATACGCGCATGGCGTCTCCAGTTCTACAATAAAGGTGCGCTCGTCGGGTGCCAAAACGCCCAGATCTGAGGGCATCAGCGTTCCCTCCAAAATTTGCGTCGCGTTTTTGACAATTCCGTCGAGCAGAAACGAATATTCACACGCAAGTTCCGGATCCAACAACCGCTGCCAAGCGTAGACGAAATCGGATGCTGTCACCGGAGAGCCATCCGACCAAGTTGTGCCGCGCAGCGTAAAGGTATAGGTTCGTCCGTCGTCGGACACCTCACAGCCAGACGCCTGGGCGTTTTGCAGTTTCCCCTGCTTGTCATAGGTCATCAGGCCCTCAAACAGATGGATCAAATAGTTGGCCGAATCCGAGGCCGCGCTGATTTGCGGATCTATGGATGAGGGCTCAGGGCCAAACGACACCGAGATCTCTTTGGCTTTCGGCGCAGGCCCCGCGCCACAACCCGTGATCGTCATAAAAAGCGTTAGCGCCACAAGGAGAAGGCACAACGTTTTTTTCACCGCGATTCCTCCCTCAAAAGCGGACAATGGACTTTGTCGCAATGCACAATCATCATCCCATATTTCTGTTGGTTTTCCTGATTATTCTCTCAGAATGCGAATTTTTTTTGTCAAACACTATGGAATAATATCACATCAAAGAGAAACTTACAAGCCCACGTTGATTTCATCTCCGTCGATTCTTGATTTCATCTCCGCCGATTTTGTGCATAGGCCGCCATCGGATCGGAAAAACTACACGAAAGTTGAAATATAACAAACTCTCCAATACAGAATAGAAGACGATATCTCGGGTCATCGCAGACAAAACGGGACAACCGAAGGAGGATTTCATGGATACGGTATTTTCCGCCTCAAGCAACGAATATCATCCGAGCATCGCAAACGCCAAGCCCACGGACGCAAAAATGGAGGCCACGCAAAACGGCAGCTTTGTACAATCCCTGGGCGAGGCTCGCGAACGCATGGACGGCATTGCCGACAGCGCGCCGACGCGCCCGGCCCCCGTGGGCATCATGGACGTGGCCAGCACCGTAGCTCCGGGAACGGATTTACAATTGTCCATACGCCGCTCGTATTTGGATCAACTCGCGCGTCAATCCGCCATGCGAATGGCCATGCCCGGCGACATCGGACGCTTCCCGACCACTCAACTCAACTATGCCGGCCAAATGGCCGTACAGGTAAACCACGCGGGCTTTTCCATGCCGCAGGGCGGACACACCGCCACGCCAAAACAACGCGAGCGGGAGAGTGCCGTGGATCGCGTCCCGCCGATAGACAGTGCCGCATCGGCCCGTAGAATCTAACGCTCATTTATTTCCCCCGCCGGAGGCGGGGGGAAATGAAACTGAACTTCATATTTTGGATCCCGAAAGCATTAGAAAGGCGTGAAACGCATGGCTGAAAGTAAGACCGGCCGCAGCTCAAAACGCAACAGGATGCCTTCCACGCGTCATGCGCGCATCCGGATGACCAGTTACACTCTTTTTATCATTGCAGCGCTCGCGTTTTCCGCTTACCAAGGCTGGGATCAAGCCGCTTTTTATCGCCGTACCTTGGAGTACGATTACCAACGAGCTTTCTACGATCTCTGCGAGAGTGTTACAAGCATAGACACCACCCTGCAAAAGGGTCTTGTGAGTACCTCTCCCGAACTGAAAGCCGCCTTTGCCGCAGAGATATTCCGAGAGTCTTCCCAAGCGCAAGCGGCTCTGGGCGCTTTGCCGCTTTCTTCTCCAGAACTTGTAAACACCGCGAGATTTCTCTCGCAAGTGGGAGATTACTCCTATCTGCTGACGCGAGAGGCGGCGGGTGGGGAAGCACTTTCGATGGACGACGCTGAAAACATTCTCAAACTTTCCTCATCGGCGAAGAAATTGGCCGATGAGCTCAGTTCTATGGAAGCGATTCTTGGCGAGGAACAACTGGACGTCAGTAAGCTCACGGCGACCGGCGGCCAAACGGCCGTTGGCACACGCTCCCTGGCAGAATCGGAAGACGTCGTCCCTCTCCCAGGCGACCGGCTCAAAGACGTGGAAACCGAATTCCAAGAGTTTGCAACCTTACTCTATGACGGGCCTTTCTCGGCGCACATTGAAAAGCGCGAGGCCGTTTTTTTAGAAAATCAAGCGGAGATTTCGCTGGATGAGGCCCGCTCGCGCGCGGCGGAACTCTTAAACCTTCCAACGGATGTCTTCCGTTTGGAGAGCGAAAGCGGTGACAAAATTCCGGTGTATACGTTCGCGGGCCGCGTCGACGGCGGCGAGATGAGCGTAGACATCACAAAGCGCGGGGGCATTTTGGTTCAGCTGCTCAATTCCCGTATCCCAAATTACGAAAAGCTCTCCACAGAAGAGGCGATCGCACAGGCGTCAGACTTTCTTCTGACCTGCGGTTTTGCCAATATGACCGAGCGTTACTGGGAGAAAAACGAGCAAATCCTCTATGTGAATTTCGCCTCCGTGACACAGGACTTCGTCTGTTACCCCGACCTCATCAAAGTCAAAATCGCACTCGATACCGGCCGGATTTTGGGCTTTGAATCGACCGGTTATCTGATGAACCATACAGAGCGAAGCATTCCGAACGTTTCCGTCAGCCATGATGAGGCCCGCGCAAATCTATCCCCGCTATTGACTGTAGAAAGCGCTGGATTGGCCGTCGTCCCGACCAACAGCATGAAGGAAATCTTCTGTCATGAGTTTTTGTGCAAAACCGAAGATGGCAAACGCTATCTGATCTATGTAAACGTCGAGACCGGCAGAGAGGAAAAGATCCTGCTGCTTGTGGAAAGTGAAAATGGAACACTGACAATATGACAGACGGACATGGCTGACACCCTTGATCATCTATCATTATTATGATAAAATAGTACGCAACGAAGCCCTTCGTTGCGTACTATTACTTGGGAACGTGGGAAACATTGGGGTATCTTCCTCAGCCGGAGGCCGGGGAAAATATTCCTTTACGTGCAGAAGTATTATCTTTAGAGGTGTGTTTTTATGGCGAAAATCAGACCGATTTCCGATCTTCGCAACAACTTTACCGAGATTTCCCGCATCGTCCACGAGATAGGTGAGCCTGTTTATCTCACCAAAAATGGCTATGGTGACATGGTTGTCATGAGCATGGAGCTGTTTGACGCTTTACAAAATAATCGCCGCGTTGACATCGCGTTGTTGGAAGCCGAGCGTCAGGCACTGTCGGGCACGCCAACGCTTGATTTTAACGAGACATCCTCGGCACTCAGGCAAAAACTTGCCGCAAAGATTAACAACCATGCGTAAAATTGTTATGTTTCCGCTCGCCGCAGAGGACTTAGCAAACCTTGTAGAGTACTTATCACATTTTTACCCAAGTACCGCCCTACGGCAGTATGACAGCATCATCGAAAAGGTAAAACTATTGCCCGAGTTTCCGGAGATGTGCGAAGTTTACGAACCTCAAAAGTTTCGACTGACCTATCGTAAGCTTGTGGTGGATAACTATCTTGTTTTCTATGTTGTGACCGACACAGAAATACAGATTCATCGGATCCTGCACGGCGGCAGGGATATACAAATGGTATGATGTGTTTAAAAAATTCCTATTCCAACAAACCCAGTTCCATCTTCCAAAGCAATACCCGAAGCACGGCGCTGTCCAACATCGCCTCAGGAATCTCCCCTTCCTCAACCGCCGCCACAACCGCCGGAATCTGCCGCTCGTAGTCCGTGGCACAGAGCATATCGTTTCCAGCGAGCACCGCAAGCACCGCCGCCCGCTCCACGCCATAGGCTTTCGTGATCGCACTCATCACAAGATCGTCGGTGATGACAACACCCTCGAAACCCAAATCCGCTCGCAAGATCTCATGCACCCGTTTGGACAGTGACGCCGGAAATTCTGCGTCCATGATTGTCACCACATTGTGGGAGACAAGTACGGCCCCCGCGCCCGCCACTATTCCAGCTTGAAAGGGTAAGAAATCCGTGTCTTTAAAGTCTAAGAGCGGTCTTGTGTCTGTGACAATGTCCGTGTGGGTATCGCCGTTTTCGCCGTAACCCGGAAAGTGTTTCAGCACGGCACCCAAACGGGCCTCCCGCATCACAGAGACCACCGTTTCCACATAGTCCGCCGTCTCCGCCGCGCCCTGCCCGAACGCGCGCGGGTACATGAAACTCCCTTTTGTCTGCGCCACATCGCAGACCGGCGCAAAGTTTACGTTGATCCCAAGGTCCAACAGCAGATCCGCCTTCTCCTCGGTGTCTTCCCGGACGCGTGGAAGACCTCCTTCATTGTACAAAGTCTGTGGTGACGCAAACGGCGTCTCACGAAACGCTGGATAACGGCTTATGCGTGTGACTTTGCCACCTTCTTCGTCCACGCCGATGAAAAGCGGCGTTTTCGTAACGGCCTGGTAGTTTTGGATTTCTTCCTGAAGCCCCGACGGCGTTTTACCTTCAAAATCCCGGGCGAAGAGCAACAGCCCACCGGGCGCGAACTCTTTCACCGTCTCAGTCACATTCGCCGCCGGGCATCGGATAAAAAACATCTGCCCGACTTTTTCTTCCACGCTCATGGCCCGCAAAAGCGCTTCCGCGCGCTCCTCGGGCCCCCTTGTGGGCGATACCGCAACCGAAGGACTGGGGCTCGGCGGCTGCGGCGTGGGGACATCGACCGCCGTGGACGCCGATGGGGTATCCGGCGCGACAGGCGCAGGGTTTGAGGCGCAGCCCACTAAGGGCAGCAGCGTAAAGCTAAGCATTGCGGCGCAACATCTGACCCAAAACTTCATATACGCACTCCTTGTGTTGTATACTTGTCTCATTGTTCACCCCGCCTTCGGCGGGGTGAACAATATAATCCTACTTCATTCGATGGTTTTCACCCCCGCCGAAGGCGGGGGTGAAAAAGTTTTAGGTCGTCGTAAACCACACGGGCGTGTGCGACGAATAGGCCCAGCCGATCTCAACCGAGACACCGGCTTGCGCAAGCTCGCTTTCTCGCAGGTAGGGCCGTCCGCCCATGACCGGAAGGTCTGTTGAGTTCATTTCCCGCAGCGCCTCTGCTTCGGCGAGTTTTCCAGCCTGCTCAAGAATATCGCAAAGCTCTGAGAGCTCAAAATAGGCCGTCAGTTCACCTTCCAGCACGAACATAAAGTTGGGGGACGGTGTAAACGCCTCGTCGTTGAGCGAAAAAGTGGTGAGGTGGTGCGGGCCTAAGAAAAAGCCCGAGAGTCCGCCGTCTTTGGGGCGTATGAGCACATTAAACGACTGACAGGAGACGACATCGTCTACATCGATGACGCCGGCCTGCATTGCCTCTCGTAGCGAATATCGTCGGTCTGCGCCGTCGGGCGTGACATAGATGGTTTCGGCGTCAAAGCCCTGCACGGCATAGGTGTATTCCTCATCTTCATAAAACACGCCTTCCCCGTCTATCATCACAGCGGCGCCCATGTCCATTACAAATGAAGGCGTCACAGCTTCCGTAGGCGGATCAAAACTGTCGTCAAACCGAGGCAATGAAAAGTCCATGGCCACGACATATTCTTCCATACCCTTTGCGCCATCTTGAGGACGGATACCTTTTTGGAAGCGGTAGTAGCCTTCCGGAAGCGCGCCATAGTATTCTTCCCAGTTTACAGCAATTTCTTCCGAAGTGCTGTGTGGTCTCAGCATGTAGCCAATCAGATCGAACGCCATGTCACGTTTCGGGGTGAGGCGCACCCATTTGCCGTCTTGCCAGGTCTCCAGCCAATACGGGTCCCCATAGATGTATTCGGCGTCGGTCTCATTTTGTATCACAAAGCGAAGACCTGTGTTGGTAAGCTGTATAAGCTCGATATACACACCCGAAACCTCGGTATAGGTACCCGGTATGCCCAGCAGGTTCGTGCCTGCAGCGCCCGCGGTGTAGGTTAGAAAGAAACGCGGCACCCTCTTGGCACCAGTCAGCAGCAAACCCCCAACCAGCGCGATCAGCAACAGACTGATGACGCCAATGAGCACCCTGCGTTTCCGAAACACTTTGCCGAGTTGTATCATCTTAATTCTTCTTTCTATGTCTTCTCCATTGTCCACCATACACAGGACACGCGGTGCAAACGGAATCCTGGCCGCGCGGGCCAAAACAGCTATGAGCGTCGCGCTATAAGCCTTCTGCCGCGCCTCACCAATCACCCGCAATACCTTAGCGTCGCTCGACAGCTCCATATCCTGGCGCATGAAGCGGAACAAAAGCCATGTGAAGGGGTTAAACCAATAGACCACTTGCAGCAGCATCAGCAGGCTGTTCGTCCAAGGATCCCGTCGTTTGAGGTGCGCCAGCTCATGCAGCAAAATGTAGTTTACGCTTTCGTCGTCCATCGTTTCCACATAGCTTGGGAGTAAGATACGGGGACGAACGAGGCCTAAGAGCGCGGGTGAAGACAGTGTGTCCTGCACAGTCACTTCTATCTGGCCCTGCACACCCATGGACTGACGACAACCGTCCAAAAGCACAAGCAGACGATTTGACACAGGTCGCGCGTTTTTACGCAGGGTCTTTCGCAGTCGCCATGCTGAAACGCCAAGCAACCCGCCAAACACGACCAATCCAAATAGCCAAACAAGCGGCATAATTTGATCCACCACAAGCGTTTTGACATACAAATCGTTCGTTTCGCGTCGCAACACGTTCGCCTGCTGTGTCTGTGCGTTGGTCATAGCCCCCGGTTCCATCGCGTTGTATACATTTCGCGCCGCACGGCTCTCATCGTACTGGGCGCGAAACGAAATGTCCTGCACCGATTCGACACGTGTAAGAACCGCCCAGTCGCTCTGCGGACGAACGGGCACGATCAACGCACAAAGCGCTAGCACCCACAGCAAGCATTTCCAAAACGGCGAGATGTGTCCATCGGCCAAGCGACGGATGAGCAGAATGACCGCACCGATGATCAGCGCGGAAAGGGACATAAACAGGAGCTTATAGAAGATCGGGGCGAGCGTCAGGCCCCAGTTTTGCAACAAGACGGACATCAGGATCCCTCCTCAATCATGTCCATGAGCCGCTCCAAATCGGCTTTCG
>CAYWWF010000072.1:0-7199 GCA_964461745.1 uncultured Oscillospiraceae bacterium
AAAGAGACGGCGATCAACAGCACGCGGCCCGGCGAAACGGAGGCTTTTCCTTCCACCAGGATCTCCGTTTTCGTTGCGTCATAATCCCAAACAGCGGTCAGACTGAGTTTGGAAATTCGTTTTTGCAGTGGTGGCCGCATTAGCCCAAGCCCGGTCTGTACAACGCCATAAAGCTGAGCGGTTTTGGCCGCATCTGGAGTCGCCACGCGGACATGTAGCCTCAGTTTTTTGAGATGCAGGACACGAAAAAGCCGAAATAGAAAGCGCTTATCCAAGATCTCTCGGATGTCCCGAAGGGAAAGTTTATTTTTTTTCTCTTTTAGCTTTTCCTCTTTTTTTGGTTTTTTTTCACGACGTTTTTGTAATTTCTTACGCGGTTTTTTTTCACGCCGGGGCTTTTGCGGATAAAGTGAAAAGCGAAAGACTAAAAAATACAGCCGTACTCGCTGTTTCTCCGGTATCCATAGCACATGCAAACGCAGACGGGGCACAAGAATCAGAACAAAAAAAGCGACAATCGATAGAAAAATGATCATGTCACAGATCCTCTTCCCCGCCCTGTTCTTCCGGGCTGTCTTGCGTTTCCGGTGACTGCCCGCCCGCGACGTGCAGAAAACTGAGTTGCCCGCCGGGATCCGTCTCATCAAACGGAAGCTCGGGCAGGTCTTTGAGGCTGCTCAGCCCAAACGAGCGCAAAAACACCGGTGTGGTCGCGTATTGGATCGGGCGGCCCGGTACGTCCAAACGTCCGCATTCACAGATGAGTTCTTTGTCCTGAAGTGAGGATACGGCGTAGGCACTGTCCACACCGCGTACCTGTTCGATGAAGGCGCGCGTGGTGGGTTGATAGTAGGCCACAATGGCCAAGGTTTCGAGCGAAGCCTTCGTAAGTTGCGGCGGACGGCGCTCCTCCAGCATTCTGCGCACCCATGTGGAGTATTCGGGTGCTGATACAAGCTGCACCTTATCCTCCATGCGCACCAGACGAATCCCGCGCTTCCCGAAACGGTACTCGTCACTGAGCCGGTCCAGGAGGGACTGCAAGGTCTTTCCATCGAGTTCCAACACGGCCCCGAGCCGCTGCAACGGTACGGGGTCACCCGCGGCAAACAACATCGCCTCTAAAGCGTGCCCAATTTCTTCTATTTCCATGTGCGCCTCCAGCAAATTTTATGGAAAACATTACATTTGTTTAAGAAGACGCCTCCATGGGGATGGTGTTTTCGGAAATCGGTCGCAAGTCCAGTGTAAAATCATTGTCACTGTCGTCAGACTCGGCAGCTAGGATGACTTCACGGTTACGGCACAGCTCCAAAACAGCTAAAAACAGCGCAACATGTTCCGAACGCGAGCGCACACGCGAAAGCAAACGCGAAAACGGTACCGCGCCCCATTGACGCAATTGTGACCGCAGTCGCTCGACAACCTCTTCGAGCGACAAGGTATCCCGCACAACGACATCTTGAAAGGACGCGGGTTTCGGCGGCAAGCGCCGCTCGGCTTGGTCAAACAGCGTGAGCAAGGTACGCGCAAGCTCTTGCGCGTCGTGTCGATAGGCATAGGCCTCCTTTTTGAGGCACTCGGGCGAGCGCGCAAATAGAGATGCGCCAAAATAGGGCCGTTCGGTCAAGAAGTTTACACCAAAGGCGACGCGTCGCGCCTCCTCCTGCCGACGACGCGCCTCAATGGCTTGCATGAGCTCGTCCATCTCTTCCGGCGGCTCTTCTTCTGAGAGCGAGAGCAACATCTTGGATTTTAGGTAGACCAGATGGGCGGCCATCGCCAAAAATTCGCTGGCGATTTCCAGGTCCATGCGCTTCATTTGCTCCAAATGTTCGAGATATTGCTGCAAGAGGCTGGATATTTTGATCTCACGAATCTCAATTTTGTTTTTGGAAAGCAAATATAAGATCAAATCCAAGGGCCCCTCAAAATCTTCGAGGCCCCTGGAACCGGAACGAACCACTTTTTCAAGCGTATAGGTGGGTGTGAACACAAAAATCCCTCCCCTCTGGGCGCAAAAAGGCAGTTGCGGCCCCGCCTACGCTACAAACCCGCTGAGCATCAAAAAGGGCTGCGCGGCCACCCAGTCAAAGGCTTCATAGATGGCCATACGCACCGAATGGAGCGGCGTAAACAGATCCAGCGCGGGGATTAGGTTGCCTGCGTAAATTAGCACAATGAGCAAAAACATGCCGTAGCGCTCATAGCGCAGGACGCGGTAGTAGACACGGTCGGGTAGCAGAAGCCCGACAATTTTTGAGCCGTCGAGCGGCGGAATCGGGATCAGGTTGAAAAGCCCCAAACCGATGCTGACAACGCCCAGCAAATAAAAAAACAGGTAGACGCCTTCCGCAAACACGGACGCGAAGGTATAGGGATCTACAAAGAAAAAGGTTGGAAACAGAAAAAACAAAAGATTCAGAAGAAAAATGGAGACAAAGGCCAGCAGAAAATTCATCACCGGACCGGCCAGCGCCGTCAGGGCAAAACCCCGGCGAGGATTTTTGAAATTGCGGATGTCCACAGGCACCGGGCGCGCCCAGCCGAACTTCACAAAGATCATGAGCAAAAGGCCCACTAGATCAATGTGCGGCAATGGATTCAGCGTCAGCCGCCCCTGTTCTTTGGCGGTGCGGTCACCAAGCCAGTACGCCACGAGTCCATGGGCGATTTCGTGCAGTATGATGGCCAGCAACACAGCCGGCACGGTCACAATCAGGGTCCAATCCAAATCGAACAACGCGGTTACTCCTTATTCGGGCGCCGCCAAAGATTTCGGGCACACCATACTAGGCCGACAAAACAGCCTTGTGAAATACCTTTTTGCCCTTCTTAATCACGACACCCGCGCTCAGCGCCTCGCGGTTAAGTTTCAGCCCCACGTCGTCCACGCGTTCGCCGTCGAGCTCAACGCCGCCGCCCAACACCAGACGCCTGGCCTCACCCTTTGAAGGCGCCAAACCGCAAAGCACCATGAGTTCCAAGACGGACAGGCCTTCCACGGGCACTTGTTCCGCTGTCAGTTCCGTCTGGGGCATGTCGCCGGAAACGCCGCCGGAAAACAACTCGCGGGAGACGCGCAACGCCTCGTCGGCGGCCTCTTTGCCGTGCACGAGCAGGCAAACTTCATAGGCCAAACGCTCTTTGGCCTCGTTGAGCTTCGCGCCCTCCCACTGCGACATGGCCTCAATTTCCGGGAGCGGGATGAAGGTCAGGCGCTTGAGGAAGGAGATCACGTCCTCGTCGGCGGTGTTGCGGAAATACTGAAAAAACTCAAACGGTGAAGTCTTCTCGGCGTCGAGCCAAATGGCGCCCTTTGCTGTTTTCCCCATCTTGCGACCGTCGGAGGTCAGCAAAAGTCCGATGGTCAGACCGTGCGCGTCTTTTCCGGCTTTGCGGCGGATGAGCTCGGTGCCGGCCAAAATGTTGGCCCACTGGTCGTCGCCGCCGCACTGGAGCGTACAGCGGTAGTGTTCAAACAGGCGGTAGTAGTCGTACCCCTGCATGAGCATATAGTTGAATTCCAGGAAGTTGAGGCCCCGCTCCATCCGCGCTTTGAAGCACTCAGCCGTAAGCATACGATTGACGGAAAAGTGGATGCCGATCTCCCGGAGAAATTTTACATAGTTGAGTGACAACAGCCAACTGGCGTTGTTGACCGCGAAGGCCTTGCGGCTCTCGGGATTTTTGTCCTCGGGGTCGTCGGAGAACTCAATGAAACGGGCAATCTGTTTCTTAATTTTCTCCGCATTTTTTTCGATTTGCTCCTGTGTGAGCATCTGACGCAAGTCGGTGCGGCCCGTGGGGTCGCCGATCATCGCCGTGCCGCCGCCGATGAGCACGATGGGCTTGTTACCAGCCCTTTGCAGATGGCGCATCAGAATGAGCTGAAGGAAACCACCCACGTGCAGACTTTCCGCCGTGGGATCAAAACCGATATAAAAGACCGCTTCCCCGCGGTTGATCTGGTCGCGCACCACATCTTCACCGGTGCACTGCGAGGTAAGACCTCGGGCCGCCAGTTCGTCCCAAACTGTCATGCTTGTCCACTCCTTTGTAAATACACCAAACCAAAGCACAGTGGCTTGCTCAGCGTATACTGATTTTGAACTCATGCGCCGCTTCTGTGAGTTCACGGGCGCTCGATTTGGTGATTTCGGTCACGGTGAGTCCACCGAGCAGCCGGGAGATTTCCTCAATCCGGCCCGTTTCGTCAAGCGGTCTCACGTCGGTGCGGGTGCGTTCACCCTGCACATCCTTCTCAATAAGAAAATGCGCGTCAGCCATCGCCGCAATCTGCGGCAGATGGGTGACACAGAGCACCTGTCGGTGCTTTGAAACATGGGCCAGTTTCTCGGCCACGCGCCCGGCGGCGCGTCCAGAGACGCCGGTGTCAATTTCATCGAAGACCAATGTGCCCACGCTGTCGCTCTGGGAAAAGATGTTCTGCATCGCAAGCATGATGCGCGAGAGCTCACCGCCCGAGGCAATGCGCGCAATCGGTCGAGGCGGCTCCCCCACGTTTGTGGACATCAGAAATTGCACTTCATCCAAACCACTCTCACGCAAGTCTGACCCATCCGCCGAACGCTCCGGCACCAACAGCTCCACCTGAAATACGACTTTGCCCATATCCAGGCCTTCCAATTCCGCACGCATCTGAGCTTCAAGCCTTTTCGCGGCTTTCGCGCGCGCTTCCGAGAGCTTTAAGGCTTTCCGGCGAGCTGCACCACAGGCCTCTTCACATTTCTGTTGCAAGGCTTCTATATTTTTTTCAGTGAACAGCAGTTCGTCGAGTTCGTCCCGACTCTCTTGCAGCAAGGCGATGAGTCCGGGGATGTCACGCCCATATCGCCTGCGCAGGCGAAAGAGCTCATCCATACGCGCTTCAATGTCCTCAAGTTCCCGCGCGTCTCCTCTGTCGCCGCCAAGGCATCCATTCAAAAGCGTGACCGCGTCCTCAGCATTGTATGTAAGTTCTTTGAGTTTGTCAAATAAAGCAGTGAGATCCTCCTCGAACGCGGCAACCGGTTCGAGTGCAGAAACAGCTTGGGATAGCATCGGCAGCGCGCCGTCGCCAGCTTCGTCGCCGAGAAGTAAGGCTTCCGCCGCACCGAGTGCCGAAGCGATGGCCTCAGCGTTTTGCAGCACGTCTCGCCGGGCCAGTAGCTCATCTTCCTCCCCTTCAGCCAGGGCCGCTTCCTCAAGTTCTTCACAAAGGGCCTTGAGTTCAGACACACGCCGCGCGCGTTCCGCCTGCTCATGTGTGACACTCAAAAGCCTTCGCGCGTTTTCTTTCCAGGCCTGGTGGGCCGTTTGGTAGTCCGAAAGCAGCGGCAAAAGCTCACCGAAGCGGTCGAGCAAGGCCAAATGACAGACGGGACTCAGCAGTGTTTGGTTTTCGTGTTGCCCGTGGATTTGCAGCAACTGCTCGCCGAGTGCGCGCAACTGGGCGACGGTCGCCACGCGTCCGGCCACACGGCAGACGTTGCGTCCGTCCGCTGAGATGTCACGAGACAGGATCAGCATACCGTCCTCGTCCTCAAAACCATTGTCACGCAAAAAAGCGAGCACCTCGGGCGAGAGATCCTCAAAACACGCGGTCAGCCGCGCCGTTTGCGCGCCGGTGCGCACAATCTCCCGGGAGGTACGCGCGCCGGTGACGGCCCCCAAAGCGTCGATGACGATGGACTTACCGGCTCCCGTTTCGCCCGTGAGCAAATTGAGCCCCGTGGCAAAGACAACTTCGACGCGCTCGACAATGGCGACATTTTCAATCTGGAGCGAGCTGAGCATAGTTACCTCCGAGTCACTCTAACCATTGCAGTTTTTTAGAGTGATGGGAACAATTGGGTTCCTCTAAAACTGAGGTTTTTAGAGGAGAGGGAATAATGATGTTGTTGCGGCGGAGTGAATCCGCCTGCACAACGATTCGACTGCGAGGGGTTTTTAGAGGCGCCTAATTGTGTTTACTGAAACAGCTTCTGAATGCTCGTGGCAAACTCGACGGCCTTGCGTGTGTCCGTGAGCAAAAGCAGGCCTGTGTCGTCCCCGGCCAGTGTGCCGACAATGTCGGAGTCGTGCATCGCGTCGATGGCCGAACAGGCAGCGGATGCAAGGCCCGGCAAAGTTTTAATGACCACGATGTTCTGCGCGTTCTGCACGCTGATGACACTCTCGCGGAAGATGTTTTGCAGACGCGTGGAAAAACCGCTTTCGTGCTCCGCGGTCGGCGGTGCGTAGCGGTGTTTGCCGTCTCCGGTGGGGACTTTGATGATGCGCATCTCTTTGATGTCCCGGGAAATGGTGGCCTGCGTCGTCTTAAAGCCCTGGGCCATAAGAATATCGGACAACTCTTCCTGGGTCTGAATGTCCTGTTGCTGAATGATTTCCAAAAGTTTGGCCTGTCTCAGCGATTTCATGGAATCCCTCCGTTGCGTTGTGTTTTCAAATCAACGCTCTTTGGCCTGAAATTTCTGGCCCAGCGTCTCAAAATAATTGTTTTCTTTGACCCGCGCAAGCAAGGTCTTTTTCTCTGCCCTGCCGATCGTGATGCGGTGTTCGGGGCGTATCGGAAATTCACCCTTGCCGTCGACATTGAGATAGACCAGGCGCTCTGGAAAAGAGCGAATGGTCACCACGCGCGACGGGGTGAGCACAAAAGACTTCGCATACAGCGCGTGCGCGCAAATCGGTGTAATCGAAATGCTTTCGGCGTTGGGCTCGATGATGGGCCCGCCCGCGGCCATCGAATAGGCTGTCGAACCCGTGGGCGTGGCCACAATCACGCCGTCCCCGGAAAAGGACACAATGGGCAAATCGTCGGCGGCCACAGACAGAGAAATAAAGCGCCCGGTAGCCCCGCCCGTGATGAGTACGTCGTTGAGCGCAAGGTCGGAAAAAATAACTTCCTCCCCTTCAAACACATGAATCGACAGCATCATCCGTCCATCCAGTGTAAAGGACCCGGCCAAAATATCGGGCAGTCGGGACAGTTCGTCCACTTCCAGCTCAGCCATAAAACCCAGGGTGCCCAAATGCAAACCCAGGATTGGGGTGCCCGCTTCAGCCGCCAGTTTTGCGCAACGCAAAATGGTGCCATCCCCGCCGAGTGTGATGATCAGGTCGCAACTCATGCAAGCCTCACGCAGCGGCATCCATGCGACGGCGTCTTCGGCTTCCTCCTGCCACGGCAC
>CAYWWF010000072.1:7299-9427 GCA_964461745.1 uncultured Oscillospiraceae bacterium
CCTTTGATGGGCGAATGATTCACACCGCAGGGCACAAACCCAGTGTGTAGCGCGGCTCGCAGCGTCGACCGAAGCACCTCCCGATGGACAGTGGCGTCGCGCACAACGCCTTTTTTGCCCACCTGTTCCCTGCCAGCTTCAAATTGAGGCTTGACAAGGCAGATGGCCTGTCCCCCCTCTCGCAGCAGGGAGGAAAGTACCGGGAAAATGAGTCTCAACGAAATAAACGAGAGATCCGAAACCGCAACATCCAGCGCACAGGGGAAATGTTCGGGCCGCAAATGACGCGCGTTTGTGCGCTCCATGACCGTAACGCGTTCGTCTTGTCGCAAACGCCAGTCGAGTTGACCGTACCCCACGTCGACGGCCCAGACGTGACGCGCGCCATGCTTGAGCAGACAGTCGGTGAAGCCGCCGGTCGAGGCGCCGACATCAATACAGTTTAAGTCTTCCGCAGAAAACGGGAAGACATCAAACGCACGTTGAAGCTTGAGTCCACCCCGGCTGACAAAACCGATCGGATCCCCGCGCAAATCCAAAACGGCATCGGGAGAAACCGGCGTTCCGGGTTTTTCCTCTTTTTGACCGCCGACATACACAAGTCCGGCCATGACAGCGGCACGGGCGCGCTCCCGGCTTTCACAGAGACCGCGCTCGACGAGCAAAACGTCCAATCGAGTCTTTTTCATTGGGCCAAAGGAACTGCGGGCATCTCAAACGTCTCAATCGACGTCTGTGTTTCACCGCGCGAAAAAGAAAGCAGTCGGCAAGCCACCTGCGTTTCGTCGAGTCCGGCCAAGGTGAGAAGCTGTTGGTTTGTGCCCTGGGGCATAAAGCGATCGCCCAAATTGAGCAGCAGCGAAGAAAAACTCAGCCCACGCTCCACAAGCTGGGCCAGCAAACGCTGCCCGACACCGCCGGTCGCAACGGCATCCTCCAGCACACAGAGTTTTCCGCTCTTCGCAACGGCGTCCGCGATGGGGTCTACGTCCAGCGGCGCAATGCGAGCAAGCTTGAGCACCTCAATGTCAAGGTCTTCGGCTTGCAGACGCTCTGCGGCCTTCAAAGCCACGTCTACCATGGTGCCATACGTGACAAGTGTAATCCCATTACAGTGTATCCGTGGAAGAACGTCCGGCGCTTCCTGTTGACGCGGAAAAATGCGCACCGTATCCAAATGACAGTCGTGATAGGCGCCCTCCCCGCCACGGGGATAGCGCACCACAGCGGGCTTATTCAGCGCGATGGCGGCTTTGAGCATCACGGCGAGCTCGCGGAAGCTTGCGGGCGCAAAGACATGTACATTGGGGATGTGGGACAGAAACGCCACATCAAACACACCGTGGTGCGTTTCTCCGTCTTCACCGACAAGACCCGCGCGGTCGACGGCAAAAACAACCGGCAGGTTTTGCAGCGCGACATCGTGTACAATCTGGTCGTAGGCGCGCTGCAAAAAGGTGGAGTAAATCGCGCAGATGGGCCGCATGCCCTGCTTGGCCAGGCCCGCGGCCATCGTGACGGCGTGGGCCTCCGTGATTCCCACATCGTAAAAGCGTTTTGGGAAACGGCGGGCAAACCCGTCAAGCCCCGTGCCATCCGTCATCGCGGCCGTAATCGCGCAGATACGCGAATCGTCGGCGGCCAGGCGCGACGCCGTTGCACCAAAGACGTCGGAAAACGTCCGCTCACGTGGCTTCAGCGCCTTACCGGAAGCGATGTCAAAGCGTGAAACACCGTGAAAAGCCGAGGGATCTCGCTCCGAAGGGCGATACCCCTTACCTTTGACGGTGGTCAGATGCAACAGCACGGGGCGTCGCAAGTCCCGAGCCGTTTGAAACAGTTCGATTAGGGTCGGAAGGTCATGCCCGTCGGTGGGGCCTAAGTAGACAAAGCCCATGGTCTCAAACAGAGAGCCGGGCAAAAAACTGTCCTTAATCATTGACTTGCACTGCCGAAGGAGGCGCACCATAGTCTCAGAGCCCGGCAGCGGATCGATCACTTTGTGTACGGTCTTTTTGAGGTTTTGGTATTGTGGTTTCATGCGCAGACGCGTCAGATGGCGCGCCACACCGCCGACATTCTTTTTGATCGACATGCCGTTGTCGTTGAGGATCACAATCAGCGGTTC
>CAYWWF010000073.1:0-9195 GCA_964461745.1 uncultured Oscillospiraceae bacterium
CGTCCGTCCAGACTCTGGCGCGGCCCGGAACGTCCAAGGTCAGCGTCTGTGGTGTTTCACCTCGGTTTGTCGCGACAATCACACGCTCGCGCGCAAGTGTGCGCTCATAGACCAGCAGCGGCCCTTCGGCTTGAAGGTACTGAATCTCTCCGCTCTGTAATACCGACAGCTCCCGACGGAGTTTGCCGAGCCGTTGATACCATGAAAGCAGTTCTTCATCCTCACGGTCCCAGGGGTAGCCGCGGCGGTTGAACGGATCCTCGTAGCCCTCCAGTCCGGCCTCGTCTCCGTAGTAGACACAGGGCGAACCGGGGAAGGTAAACTGTAGCACCGCGCCGATTTTCAGACGGGAGACCGCAAGCGCCTTTTGCTCAGGGGTAAGCCTGAGCGCGGAGCGTTCTTCACGCGGAAGCTGGTAGCTTTCAGGGTCACAGCCCAGCACCGTCAGCACACGCGGGGTGTCGTGCGTCCCGAGAATGTTCATCAGGCTGTAGTAATTCGGCTTCGGGTAGTTTTCACGCAGGCACTCGAGTTCGTCGCGGAAACGCCCAGCGTCCCCGCCGAGCAGATAGCCCAAGGCCGCGTTACGAAATGGATAGTTCATCACACCGTGGAGCTCATGCCCGAGAAAATACCGACGGCGCACGTCATAGGCGACTTTCTTCGAGGCGTCCTCCCAAACTTCGCCGATGATGACAGCGTCGGACTTGGCCTTTCGCGCCGCGGTATTCAAGCGCGCGATGAACTCATCGGGCAGTTCGTCGGCCACATCCAGACGCCAGGCGTCCGCCCCAGCGCGCAGCCAATGTGCGATTACACTGTCCTCGGAGTCAATCATATAGTCCAGGTAGTCCGGACTCATTTCCTTGACTTGCGGGAGCGTGTAAATCCCCCACCAGGACGAGTAGCGATCCGGCCACTCTTGGAAGTCATACCAGTCGTAATACGGGGACTCTTTGGACTGGTGTGCGCCGAGCGTGTCGTAACTTCTCCGACCATTGAAGTAAATCGAGTCATAGCCTGTATGGCTGAACACGCCGTCGAGCATCACGCGCATCCCCAATGTGTGGGCGCGGTGGCAGAGCTCTTTGAACTCCTCTTCCGTGCCAAACATTGGGTCTATGGTTTTATAGTCGGCGGTGTCATAGCGGTGGTTCGAGGCGGCCTCAAAGATCGGGCTGAAGTAGAGCGTTTTGACGCCCAAGCCCTGTAAGTACGGCAATTTCTGCATGACACCTTGTAATGAACCGCCAAAAAAATCCGAATTGTGGATTTCTCCATGGGCGTCGGGTCGGAATTCCGGCTCATCATACCAATCGTCGTGTACACTGCGCGCGCCGATGAGGCCGTTGGCCTCTGGGACTTTGACGCGGTGGAACCGGTCGGGGAAAATATGATAGGTCATCCCCTGGCCGTACCATTCGGGCACAGGGATCGTATTGTCATAGACCGTAAGCTGATACGCGGGCGGTGGGTTGTCCGTTCGCCCGCCTTCACCGCCAAAGCCGGTCGTGTTGCCGTAGTAGGAGACGGACGTGCCATGAAGCAGTTTAAACGAATACCAAACCAAGCCAAGCCGCCCTTTTGTATTCAGTACGGCACGGTAGACATCCTGGGCTCCTGAAAGTCCGCTCCACTGCATCGGGAGTTCTATGGTTTCATGGTGGGCCTCAAATTGAGCGCAGAGGAAGACGCCGGTGACGCCCCAATCGCGCGGCGGACAAAACGCAAAGCGCACGTTTCGCCCCTCGGGCACCGCGCCGAACGGGGATTTAAAAAAGGCTTCGCGGGAGTGAAAGACAGGAATCATAAGCGCACCTCCTGTAGGCTTTTGCTCATGCAGTTCAATGTGAAAATATTATCTCACCCCGCGCCGTCGGCGGAAGATGAGCGTCCACATATTTCCTATGATCAGTTTCCAACGCCCTCTACCTCACCTTTGCGCCCGGCGGCATCCCCTCCGGCGCGTCGATCAGACGAAACACCCCGTCTTCGGTCTCGCAGGTCAGCAGCATCCCATGGCTCTCCACCCCGCGCAGTTTTACGGGCTTGAGGTTGGTTACGCAGAGCAGGTGGCGACCGATGAGTTCTTCGGGTTTGTACGCTTCGGCGATGCCGGAGACGACTTGGCGCTGTGTGCCGGTATCAAGCTGGAAACAGAGCAGTTTATCCGACTTTGGCACGCTCTCGCACGAGAGCACGCGCGCGACACGGATGTCCACGGCGGCAAAGTGGCCGATGTCAATGGGGTCGGTGGTCGCTTTCTCTTCCGGTTTTGCCTCTTCGGCCTTTTTTGCCGTCTTTTCGGCGGCCTTGACCGCCTTTTTGTCGGCTTTGGCTTTGTCTTTTGCCACGTCCTCGTCGGCTTTTTCTTCCTCAACACGCGGGAACATCACCGCGCCGCGCGTGACGGAACCGCCCTCGGGGCCGACTTGCCGAAGAATTTCCGGGCCGGTCTCAGGCAAAAGCGGCGTAATCAGGTAGGCAACGCGGCGCAAGACATCACAGAGGTGGAACAGCACCGTGCCAAGGCGCGCGCGGTCTTTTTCATCCTTTGCGAGCACCCAAGGCAGGGTCTCATCAATATACTTATTCGCGCGGCCAATCAGCCGCCAAACCTCGGAAAGTGCCGCGGCGGTCTGGAATCTGTCCATGTTTTCGGCAAAGCGGGCTTCGACCTCGCGCGCGGTTTCCATCAGCGCTTCGTCGAAGTCACCGGACACGCGCTCGGGCGGCAGTGTGCCGCCGAAATACTTCTCGACCATCGCCACCGTGCGGGACAAGAGATTGCCAAGGTCGTTGGCAAGGTCGGAGTTTAAGCGTCCGATGAACTGCGCGCGCGTAAAGGAGCCGTCGGAGGCATAGGGCATTTCACGCAGCATATAGTAGCGCACAGCGTCCACGCCGAACTCGTCGGCGAGGTCTTGCGCGTAGACGACATTGCCACGGGACTTGCTCATCTTGTCCGCGCCCATCAGCAGCCACGGGTGCCCAAAGACCTGGCGCGGCAGCGGAATGTCCAGCGCCATCAGGAAAATGGGCCAATAGATCGTGTGGAACCGCAAGATGTCCTTGCCAATGATGTGGACATCGGCGGGCCAATACTTCGTAAAGAGAGGGTCGGGCTTGTCAAAGTCGTAGCCGAGCGCTGTGATGTAGTTCGACAGCGCGTCGATCCAAACATAGACGACGTGGCCCGGGTCAAAGTCCACCGGGACGCCCCAGGTAAAGGAAGTGCGCGAGACGCAGAGGTCGGTGAGTCCCGCGTCCAGGAAGTTTTTCACCATTTCGTTGCGGCGCAGTTCGGGCGTGATAAACTCGGGATTTTGCTCAATGTGCGCGCGCAGTCGGTCGGTGTAGTTCGAAAGCTTGAAGAAGTAGGCCTCTTCCTCGGTCTTTTGCACCGTGGCGCCGCAGCTTGGGCAGACGCCACCGGCGTCCTCGACCTGCGTTTCCGTGTAAAAACCCTCACAGGGCAGGCAATAGAGGCCTGTATACTGGCCCTTATAGATGTCACCTTTGTCAAAAAGGCGACGGAAAAGCTTTTGAACGACCAACTTGTGTTTGGGGTCGGTCGTGCGGATGAACTGGTCGTAAGAGACATTCATCCTGTCCCAAATCGCGCGCACAGATCCGGCGACACCGTCGACGAGTTCCTGCGGGGTTTTCCCCTCATCTTCGGCCTGTTTCTGAATCTTTTGCCCGTGTTCGTCGGTGCCGGTCAGAAAATAGACGTCAAACCCACGCTGACGCTTATAGCGCGCGAGCGCGTCGGTAAACACGGCCTCATAGACGTTGCCGATGTGCGGTGTCTTTGAGGTGTAGGCAATCGCGGTCGTGATAAAGTACTTTTCCATACACTTCTCCCCCAGTGGGTTTGAGTTTCTGTCATACTGCGTGTCGCGCGGCGCAATTGGAAATGGATGGGGCACGGGCGGAGCCTGTGATTGCTGGAGTTATTAGTATATCACCGTTTTGCAGAAAAAAGCAATGGTTTTTACTTGATGATGGGGGCTTAAGAATGTGTAAAACTGGAGAGGGCTTGCCCCGTGAGAGACGAGGGCGGTACTTTCTGTTGCGCGACAGATAGTAACGCCCCCCGCAGGGCGTCCCCGGAAACACCAAACGTTGGTTTACATATTTGTTTCACGTGAAACAAATGCTTAGACACATTGTGCCCCAATGGAAACAGAAAAATGCCACTTTATCACTCACGGACATCTACCTGTTGTAACCCATTCTAGCCACAACATACAGTAGCACTGGTTTACTAAAATAAACGCCCCTCCCCACCAACGGTGGAGAAGGGCGTATACCGATTATTATCATTTATCACTCGGTACTCAACATTTGGCGCGCAGCGCCATCCGCCCTGCGGCATACGCCGCGCCAAAGCCATTGTCGATGTTCACAACTGTGACGCCCGGCGCACAACTGTTGAGCATCGTCAGCAGCGCGGCCACACCGCCAAACGCCGCGCCATAGCCAACACTTGTCGGCACAGCGATCACCGGCACGCCAACGAGACCCCCAACGACGCTTGGCAGCGCGCCGTCCATCCCGGCGACAACGATTACAATTTCCGCCGCTTCCAAGCGCGCGCGTGCGCGCAAAATGCGGTGCAGTCCTGCCACCCCGGCGTCGTAGATGCGCTCCACCGAAAAGCCTAGCACCTCCGCCGTCACGGCGGCTTCCTCGGCAACCGGTTCATCTGCCGTGCCCGCTGTGACAACCGCCAAAACCCGTGGCGGCGTAAATGCGGGCTGGCCGGGCAGGACAATCAACCGCGCCCGCTCGTGATATTGCGCGTCGGGAACGACGGCCCGTACTGCGTCAAAGGCGCTTTGTTCAGCTCGGCTCGCCAGCACCGCACATTTGTCTTCGCCGTACAGTCGAGCGGCAATCGCGGCGATTTGCGCGTCGGTCTTACCGGGACAATAGATCACCTCAGGGAAATTTAGCCGCCGCGCACGGTCTAAGTCCAGCACAGCAAAACCGAGTTCGGCCACGCCGTCGGAATCTGATTTTGACATAGGAGCATCCGCCTTTCTGTCTGGAGGGGCTGTACCACAACATATAGCAAATGAATATTTGCTATACTGGCTATGTGGCGCGGTTGTCGCTCAGGCGGCGAGCGCCACGGCCACAAAATATATTATAGCATTTGTGAAAATGCTATAATAGTGGCACAGCCCCTGATCTAAGATAAGCATATTTCAGAGCAACGGTCGCGGGGCCGTCACATAGTATAATAACCAAAACACAATTACAATCACTGTATCCATGATGGCAATCGTCCGGTTTGTAAAAAAATAGCCCCCATTCCTTTCGGTATAATCAAACTTTCTTCCCAGTGGGTCTTGGATCCCTTCAATCCAGTAGCTCAAGAGAAATAGGGATGCCAGAATCACTCGCACATAGTTGTTGAAAAGCAATGAACTTCCGAAAACGATTACACGAAGGATGGCAAGCCATGTCTGAAATGTTTTTCCGTTCATACCGCAACCACCCGATCCAAGAGCGTTAGGACTCCCCTACTCCACGTCCTCAACCACACGCGCGGGCGGACTGTCGAGCTGTTCGGGATTTTGAAACAGTTCATGCACCATGCGCAACACGCCGGAGAAATAGAAGCCGTCCACAATGCGCTCGTCCAAGGTCAACGAGTACTCCAAATACCGCCGCTCCTCAACACTACCGTCCTTTGTCACAGCGTATTCCTTCATCTTCGGCCCGAACACCAAAAACAGCGGGCAGTTTCCAAAGTCATAAAGATGATGATGTACAGGCGGGATGTTCAGCGAGCCGAGATCTGCGCAAAACAAACTGCCATGAAAAGGGCTGATGTGGTTTAAAGATTTTGGCATCCAACCGTGGTAATCGAGCCACTTGATCGCGCCGACAAAGCCGGCCAAAACGGGCGCGGGATGAAGCGCAAAATCCGCGCTGTGTCGTCTACGCCGGTGGAGTCACCCTCCTGTTGCGCAAGAGCCACAGCGGCTTGCACTCGGTTGAAAATGTCTTCGGCGGTGTCGGTTGGGAGACAGGTGACCTTTACTGTTGTCTCCTGCGCGTCCAGCTTCATCTCTTTTTTTACGACAAAATTGATGTCAATCGAATTTCGGGCATAGACACGACGGCCCGCAATGAAACGGTTGATGCCGGGTCGCTGCGAGACGATGCGCACATAGACAGCCAAAAAGAAATGGAACAGACCAAAGCCTTTGAGACCCTCGACACGTTTGCGGCGTATGTAACGCTCAGCGTTGCGAATATCCTCTTTACTAAAAAAATAGTTGGCCGCACCGGAACGTGTTTTCATGATAAAGGGCATGACGGCGTTGATCGGATCTAAACTCCTGAGTCGCCGTCCGTCATAGCGGTCGCCCCATCTGCGTTTTGGTTTGGTCTGTGCTTCCATTCGCATTACCCTCACCTTTTCGATTTAACACAGGCATCCAGGCCTGTCACTCTATCATATCATTATACGCAAGAAGTACAAAAATGTATAGTGATTTTGAGAGGGATTTCAGGAATTTTTTACAGACACAGTCATTACAGGCTTTTGTGCTTACCCTACCGTATCTTGTGGGGTTGCATAAATGCGCGTCATAGATGTACACTTACTATAAATAGAGTGATGCCTCTATCTATTGTGCGGCAAGAGATAGAGGCGTTTGTTTCACGTGAAACATATGTAAACCGGATGGTCAATGGGCGTTAACTCTCCGCTCACGACGGACGCGAGAGGGTGTCCGTCATGGCCCCCCGCCCCTCGATGAAAATGGTATCCGCCATCCCAAGCACTTGCAGCAGCGCGTTTGTCGTGTGGCGTTACACCGAGGGTAAACAGTTGTACGCCTTGCTCTAAGCTCTTTTGATGGCCTTGATGTTTTGCAATCTGCGCGGCTTTGTTGCAGCTAAAAACCGCCTTGACATATGTTGTCAAGGCGGATATACTCTAAGTGAGCGGAGCCGTTAACGGCTGGCCCAAGAGCAAGCGGAGAAATAGACCGTTCACCTTTGGCTTTGGGGGCGGTCTATTTTTTGTCCAGTTGCCTCAAGATCAGCAATATAAGTAGCATGATCAAGAAAACAGACGAAAAATCCATGGACCTCACCTCCTTTCGGAGGCTGTAGCCAACCGTCCCGTGTCCCCTCATGGGGAAGTATACCTAATCTGTCGTATTTTGTCAATCTACTTCGTTGATTGTGGGGAGCCACGAGGGTTTCGCTCCGGGAATGTCAATACCATTGCCATGGGAGGCTGTCATGCAGGCAACCGTGTTTTTACGTAGGAACGAAGCGACGAGAGCGTCGCACGCGAGACCATTTTCGTGCGTTTGCCCTGTCCTCCGTCTTTGTTGCAAGGCCCCCGCCAGTGGCGGGGGCCTTGTTTTTTACAACCGCTTTCGTTTTACTCCTCAAGTGTCAACTGCCCTGCTGCGGGCGGCCGAATCAACGCCCCTGCCGCTGGGAGTGTGCGCACACTGTAGCGCAGAGGGTTATCCACTTCATCTTCAGCAAAGATGTTAACCTCACGTACGGTGCGTCCGGTTTTGAGCGTCATGACCTGGATTCCCTGGGTCGTTCGCGTCGCCTTCGGGGCCAGCATGGCCGTCGACACAACGAGACCCCGGTTGTCGGTCGAGGTAAAAAAGAGACGGTTCTCTTCCAGCAGATGGAATGCCGCAACAAGCGGACTCTTTTGCGAAAACGCGCCAGTGAGTTTGCGTCGATTGGAAACTGTGACATACGACGAAAGCGGAATCCGCGCCATTTTCCCGTTTTCAAAACAGAAAAACAAGTCACCTAAGTACTCGGCCCCGGGGCGCACGCAGAACACCACCGTCTCACCCTCGGCAAACCCGAGCACGGTCGGTAGATAGTCGCCGAGTGCGGCGGCCTTTGTATCGTCCACTTCATAGAGACGCATCTTATAACACTGCGCCAAACTTGAAAAAACGAGCAATTCGTCGCGGTTTTGCGCCGGGAAGCTCAAATATGGGCCGTCTTGCTCTTTATATTTCTGCTCAGAGGCCATACGCAGCGACGCCGGCGTAATTTTCTTCAAGTACCCCCCGCGTGAAAGGAAGACCTGGACCGGGTAATCCTCCACATGTTCCTCTTCGACAAAGGCCTCGACCTCGTGGTGGGCGACAAGGCCCGTCTTACGCGGCGCGGCATACTTTTTCTCGACGCGTTGCAAATCACGGATGATGCGCGCGTCGATTTTCTTTTCGCTCTGCAATGTCTCCTGCATGTCCCGTATCGAGGCCTCAAGCGCGTCTTTTTCCTCGACACGTTTGAGGATATAAGCGCGGTTTAGGTGCCGCAATTTAATTTCGCAAATAAACTCGGCCTGACGCGCGTCGATGCCGAAGGCGATCATAAGGTTGGGGACAACCTCATCTTCCTCTTCGGTCTCTCGGATGCAGCGAATTGCCTTGTCGATGTCGAGCAAAATACGACTGAGTCCGTCGAGCAGATGATACTTCTCCTCGGCCCGCGCAATGTCAAAGCGTAAACAGCGCACAACACAGTCCCGGCGCCAGCTCACCCAAGCCTTCAATAGATCCGGCAAGCCCAATACCTGCGGAACCCCGTCGACAAGCACGTTGAAGTTGCAGGAATAGGTGTCACAGAGCGGCGTTTTGGTCATGAGTCGGTTCATGAGTTTCTCGACATCCGTGCCGCGCTTGAGATCGAGCACAAGCTTTAAGCCCTTGAGGTCGGTCTCGTCGCGCACGTCGGTGACTTCTCGCAATTTGCCCGCGCGCATGAGCTCGGCGAGCTTGTCCATGATCGCCTCAACCGTTGTGGTGTAGGGGATCTCGGTCACTTCAATCAGGTTGAGCTTGCTGTCGTGCTGCCAGCGCGCGCGGACTTTGAAGCCGCCGCGGCCCGTGCGGTAGATTTCCGCCATCGCGCGGGGATCCCAAATGATTTCGCCACCGGTTGAAAAATCCGGCCCAGGCAGGGTCTCCAGCAGATCCACGTCCGGGTTTTTCATGTAGGCGATGGTTGTCCGGCAGACTTCGGCCAAGTTAAAGCCGCAAAACTGTGATGCCATCCCAACCGCAATACCGGCGTTGGCCGCCGTAAGGATATGCGGGTAGGTCGTCGGCAGAAGCCGAGGCTCCTTTGTCGTGCCGTCGTAGTTGTCGACAAAGTCCACGGTGTCCCGATCGATGT
>CAYWWF010000074.1:0-4027 GCA_964461745.1 uncultured Oscillospiraceae bacterium
TTTCTGAGGAAAATCGATGAGTTATGGAGTTTTTCCGATGCACATGTCCCCGGAATAACAATGAAACACTATTTTCCGCGAAAGGAGGAAAACTCTGCGAGGCTTTTTTGACAGTCTGCGGTTCGCATACAATGCGAACCCTACGATGGTGTGTTTTTTGCAGGGAACGCATTGAATGCGTTCCGGTATTGTATGCGTTCCACGTCTACAACCCACCCGCCTGGATCACCGCGGCCATCAGCCCCCGCTTGGGGCCGGAGCGCCGGTGGCTAAAAAACAGGTCTTCCCGACACATCGTACAGAAGGGCGTTTGCGCGATGTTCTCAGGCAAAACCCCCGCTTGGGTGAGCCACAGGGCGTTTACGCCAGGCAAATCCACGCAAAAACGCGGTTCCGACGGGGCTAAAACGCCTGGGTCGGGTTCAACGGGTACAATATAAGGACGGGCGGCCTCGCCAAGCGCCTGGAACAGCGCGTCGGGCACATCCCGGCGGGTCTTAAAACAACAGGGGTGGATGCACGGGCCGATCGCCGCCCGGAGGCGGGCCGGGTTCGTGCTGAAGGTCTCGCGCATGACGTTTACGGTCTTTCGCGCAATCCCGAGCGCCGTACCGCGCCAGCCCGCGTGCAGCGCGCCGACGGCCTGCGTATCGGGATCGTAGAGCAGCACGGGTGTGCAGTCCGCAAAAAACACCATCAGCGCCACAGCGGGATCACAGGCAATCAGCGCGTCACAGGGCACGGCGGGGCGCTCTAGGCCGTCCCCACAGTCATCCCGCGTCACCACGCGTACGGTATCCTCGTGAACCTGTTTTGTGAGAACAAGCTGGCTACGGCGTACGCCCACAGCCGCGCAAAAGCGGTCAAAGTTTGCGTAGATGTTCTCCCGTTTGTCGGCGACAGCGGGGCCGAGATTGAGTGTGTCAAACGGTGACGGGCTCACACCGCCGCGACGGGTGGAAAAGCCGTGGCGCACGTCGTTCCCGAAATGCGGCGCCTGAAGAAAACAGATGGGGTTTTCCGAGAGAATCTCAGAGAGAGTCTCCCCCGCAGCGGACGTGGGCAGACACTTTTCCCGAAGTTCTACGGGCAAAGCCGCCGATCGAGCCGACCCGTTCATTCGCGCGCCCATTGGCCGGTGGACAGCGCCTTTAAATAGGCGTCGACAAACGGGTCGATGTCGCCGTCCATCACCGCGCCGATGTTGCCGATTTCAAAGCCCGTGCGGTGGTCTTTGGCCAGTGTATAGGGCATGAAGACATACGAGCGGATTTGAGAGCCCCACTCGATGGCCTTTTGGTCGCCCTTGATGTCCTCGATGCGCTCGAGGTTTTCGCGCTGTTTGATTTCCAGCAGCTTGGACTTCAGCATCCGCATACAGACCGCACGGTTTTGCACCTGGCTGCGCTCGTTTTGACAGGCCACGACGATACCGGTCGGGATGTGCGTAATGCGCACGGCGCTTTCGGTCTTGTTGACGTGCTGGCCGCCCGCGCCGCCGGAGCGGTAGGTATCTACTTTGAGGTCTTCGTCACGAATGTCCACGGTCATGTCGTCGTCGACGTCGGGCATGACTTCTACCGCCGCAAATGATGTGTGCCGCCGCCCCGAAGAGTCAAACGGGGAAATACGTACCAGCCGGTGCACGCCCGATTCCCCTTTGAGATAGCCGAAGGCGTTTTGCCCCTCAATCAGCAGCGTGGCGCTCTTGAGACCCGCCTCGTCGCCGTCTAGGCTGTCGAGCATCTTCACGGTAAACCCATGGCGCTCACCCCAGCGGATGTACATACGCGTAAGCATTTCATTCCAGTCCTGCGCCTCGGTACCGCCGGCGCCCGCGTGAAAGTTCATGATCGCAAAGGCGCTGTCATATTCCCCGGAGAGCAGCGTAGACAGCCGCGCGCTGCCCAGCGCCTGGTCAAAGACTTGCAGCCCGTCGGTAAGTTCCGGCAGCAGAGACGCGTCATCCTCCTCCAAAGCAAGCTGACAGAGCGCGAAGAGGTCGTCCCACTGCGCGCGTAAGCGATCAAACCCCTCACATTTGTCCCGGAGGTTTTTGATTTGTTTTAAGGTGACTTGGGTGTGACTCGGATTGTCCCAAAAGCCGTCGGCCATGGTCTCCTGCTCGAGAGCGGCGATTTGCGTTCGCGCGGTTTCCAGATCCAGCGCTTCGCCGAGGTGTGTCAGTTCGGGTTTCAGCGAAAGCAAGCGGGACTTTAAGGCGTCGAATTCAATCATACAGACATCCTGTTCGGTTTAAGGATTTTCAAGAGGGTTTTCCTGATTCTGCTTTCCATGACCACGGCTAGAAAAACGAAATAGACCCCTCTCGGTTTTTTCATATGGTCACTATATCATAGGGATGGGGGGCGGCGCAACAACCTTACCTGTCGGATCATGGGAGTTACCGCCTCTTGTGTACGTTTTCTCGCCCCCGCCGGACAAGAGAAAAAAATATTTTTCCCTGTCCCACAGGCCCGTTCAGGCCAAATTCGCGCTTTGTCCCTTTGTTTTTTTGTCCAAATTCTTCTCGGCAACCCACCTTTTACCAAACCCGCAAAGCCAACGGCCCCAGTGGTTACAAGTGGTTACAAAACGAATATAAACGTTAACATAAGCCTGAAAAGGTGTTGAATTCGGTCTAGTTTTCGCCATTAGCTTGACATTTGGCCTGAAATGGTATACAATTCCCGCTGGGAGGATATGATGAGTACATAGGTGCGCTCCGCGGTGTCGGTCGTTTTCGCGCCGCGCATATCCCGGAGGCAACCGTCTCCCCGCGTCACCGCGTTGCGGTACCCCGCGGTTGCCCGAGCCGTCCCCCGCGCGGTCGGCTTGCCCAACAAGAAGGAGGATTTCCATTTGAGTACCCGTTTTCTGAACTGGTTGTCAGAAAGAAAACGGCGCACATGGTTTCACAACCGTTCGTTTTTGTTCTTATTCCTTGCGACCATGGCGCTGATCATCTTCTCACAGCTCAGTCCGCAAAGAAACTTGTTCATCATCGTTGACGAAGACAAAATATCGCTGCACGAGACCTATGAGTCCGACGCGGCGCTTGCCCTGAATGAGGCCGGCATTCAGATCGGCCGCAACGACGTCTTCTCCGTCCCGACCGCTCCGTTGCGCGGCGGCGTCACCCAGGTTGTCATCAAGCGCTCGGTGGTGGTCACCATCGTCGCCGACGGCCTTCAGGTGCAACTGCTGACCCAGGGTGATACGGTTGGCGCAGTGCTGGATCGTTATGGGCTTCCGATGGGCCCCCTGGACGAAGTCAGCCCCACGCGGGAAACGCCGGTCACCGACGGCATGGTGATCACCGTCTCTCGGATTGCGACCCGGATCATTACGGTTGCGGAACCGATCCCGTATGAAACGGTGCGCACGGCATCCAAGGAACTGATGGTGGACACTGAACGCGTCGATACTCCCGGTGTCCCCGGCGAAAAGGCTTGTACCTATCAAGTCACCTTGCGTGACGGCGTTGAAGTCTCTCGTCAGCTCTCTGCGGAGTTTGTCATCACCCCGCCCAAGTCGGAACAGGTCACCTACGGCACCGGCGGCACGATTACGACCCCGTCTGGCGAAGTTCTGCGCTACAAAAAACGGCTCGAAGTGACGGCCACGGCCTATACGACCGAAGGCCATAGAAACAAACGCACCTATAGCGGCACCATCGCCCGTGTCGGTGCCATCGCTGTGGATCCGAAAGTGATTCCGCTGGGTTCGCGCCTGTATATCGAAGCGCTCAATGGCTCTTGGGTTTACGGCGTGGCTGTGGCCGAGGATACCGGCGGTGTCATCAAGGGCAACAAGATCGATTTGTTTTTCAACACTGAGGCGGAATGTTACAAATTCGGTGTGAAAAAAGCTGTCGTTTATGTTCTAAAGTAACAAATCCGTTGATTGTCCGGAAATGACCGGGAAAACGAATTGACGGCACCTTTCACTTTGCGTTACAATGGGATGTGTTGACGGAATTCGTCAACACATCCCATTTTCAGTAAATCTTTTCCTCTCGGGCGGT
>CAYWWF010000074.1:4127-5511 GCA_964461745.1 uncultured Oscillospiraceae bacterium
TTCTACGAAACGGATCGAAACGATGAGCGATGAGCAAACCCTGGATTTGACCCGCCCCTCCGTTTTGCGCCCACTTTTGGCGCGCCATGGGCTCCATCTGTCCCACGCCATGGGGCAAAACTTTCTCACGGACGCCTCCGTTCTCATGGGCATTGTGGACGCCGCGAACCTTGGCCCCACGGACGGCGTGTTGGAAATCGGCCCGGGCGCGGGCACTTTGACGCGCGCGCTGTCTGAACGCGCTGGCGCTGTGCTGGCTCTGGAACTCGACCGCCGCCTGGCGCCTGTGCTCGCGGAAACGCTTGCGGATAGAGACAACATCACCGTCATCTGGGAGGACGCGCTGCGCGCGGACATCCCGGCGCTCATAGAGGCGTATATGCCGGGGCTGCGGCCCGTGGTCTGTGCCAATCTGCCGTATCAGATCACCTCTCCGATTTTGGAACGGCTTCTCACTTCGGGGTTGTTCGCGGGCATCACCGTCATGGTACAAAAGGAAGTCGCCGAGCGCCTCGGCGCCCAACCCGGCACCAAAGCCTATGGCTCTTTTTCGGTTTTTGTCCAGGCACACGCCCGGGTGTCCGTCTGCTTTGACGTGTCTCCGGGGAGTTTTACGCCGGCCCCCAAGGTAACTTCCGCCGTGGTCTCGCTGCAACCGGATCCAAAGCCCGTGTCGGCGTTGTTTTTCCGCGTCGTGCGCGCTGCGTTCGGTCAGAGACGCAAGACGCTGACAAACGCGCTCACGGCTGCCTTCCCGTTGGATCGCGTCCGCATTGCGGACGCGTTGACGCGCGCCGGGGTTTCTCCGATGGCGCGGGGCGAGACCTTGGATTTGGATGCCTTTGACCGTGTCGCGCAGACCCTGCAAGCGGAGCTTCAGGCCCATCGAGCCGATTAGGGCCAATCTCGCTACATACACAGCCGGAACTCCGGTTCAAGGTTTGTTTTTTGTGCATAGGGGTCCCACCCCAGATAGAAGCAAAAGATATTTTTTTAGGAAGCGGTGGATGGATATGGGTTTTGTGGAACGACGGAGGTCCACGCCTTTCGGTTCCCTCGGTGTCATCGGAATGCGTGGCTGCGAAAGTCTCATTGACCGGATTGACAGTTATTTGACCTTATGGCGCTCCGACTATCTCCACAAAGATCAACTGATGCTCGAGGAGCCGACGACACAAAGCGGTCGATTTCAAGTGAAAGCCACCTGCCCCCGGTTCAGCACAGGCGAGGCCAAAAGCTTAATTATGCAGTCTGTCCGCGGCTTTGACCTCTATCTTCTCGCCGATGTGTTCAACTACGGTGTGACCTATTCGATGTACGGCATGGACGTGCCCATGAGCCCCGACGACCACTTCCAAGACTTAAAGCGTATCATCGCGGCGGT
>CAYWWF010000074.1:5611-9184 GCA_964461745.1 uncultured Oscillospiraceae bacterium
AAGCAACTCTTTAAGAAATACCCGGACATGGAGGTCGACCGTGACCATCTGATGATCGTATCCCCCGACGAGGGCAGTATGGCGCGCTGCATTTACTATTCCTCGGTCTTGGGGCTGGATCTGGGTATGTTCTATAAAAGACGGGATTACGCCCGTCTTGTCAACGGACGCAATCCCATTGTACGGCATGAGTTTCTTGGCGATAACGTCGCGGGTAAGGACATCATCATCGTCGACGACATGATCTCCACCGGAGACTCCGTGCTCAGCATCGCGCGGATCTTAAAGCAACTGCGCGCGCGGCGCATCATTGTGTTTGCGACCTTCGGCTTGTTCTGCGAAGGCTTGACGAAGTTCAACGAAGCCTACGCCCAGGGTGTGCTGGACAGCGTCTTTACGACAAACCTGATCTACCGCCCGAAGGAACTGCTGGAAAGTCCGTGGTACACGGAAGTCGACATGTCCAAGTACATTTCCTATATCATCGATACACTCAACTACGACCACAGCATCAGTGATCTTTTGGATCCGGCCTCCCGCATCCAGAAGCTCCTGGAACGCCGTCAGTTGGACAGAGCGGGGCAATAGAAGCCCCGCGTTTGTGGGGCAGGGGCAGTCCCTTATCGGACGGGTGGATGATATCCCGTATTGCGCCGCCGTGTCCCGAGTTTGTCGATGAGCTCTTGTTGCAAAATCGGCAGTCGGTCATGTCCCATACGGATTACCGTGGTGAGTACCGCCAATTGGGCCGCCTCTTCCAGGGCGGCCGCGTTTTTTATCGCCGCGAGCGTATCTGACCCCCAGGCAAACGGGCCGTGGGACGCCACAAGCACCGCGGGCACGGCCAAGGGATCCACGTTGTGGTGCGTAAAGGTCTCCGCTATGAGCTGGCCGATGTGTTTTTCGTATTCACCCTCAAGCTCGCGCGCGCTCAGACGCCGCGTACAGGGCACGTCACCCGAAAAGTTGGCCGCATGCAGCACACCGAGCGGTGGCAGCGGGAATCCCGCCTGCGCCCAGGCTGTGGCATAGGTTGTATGCACATGCGCAATCCCGCCGATGTCCGCAAAGGCGCGGTAAAGAGCGACATGGGTCTGCGCGTCGGGTGCGGGCAAACGATTCCCCTCGACCTGGCGACCATTTAGATCCAGCAGAACCAAGTCTTCAAGCTGCATGGCATCGGGCGCGATCCCCTGGGGCGCGATCACAACGAGTTCGGTCGCGCGATCCACACCGCTGACACTTGCGCGGCTTGCGCGTAAGGCACCCAAGCGTTCTGCTGCTTTGGCGGCTTCTATCACTTGCTTTTTGAGCGGGTCGAGCATAGGTTTCATCCTCCACGGCCATCGTCATAATGGTAGAACTCAAACATAACGTATTCATGAAATCGCCCCCACATTCCAGGGACACCCTAGCATTCTAGTACAAAGTTGAACGACACGCAAGTCCTGTTTTTGCATTCTTTGCGTTTTTTTGCTTAGAGTGTCAATACCTGGAGAAAACAGAGTATCTCCCCTCGCCGCAGACGGGGGGAGATACAAAGAATTCCTATATATAAGCACAGGAGTTATTTGTCCACCAATTTCGCTCTGGTTAAGGAAAGCTCTATATTTGCTGCCACTTCCACCTTCCATCTCCATTTTCTAAAGGAGACATGCGTATGACACTGCCCACCATCGACGCGGCCTTTGACGCCGTGATTTTGCGTACACGCGCAATTTTTGCGCGCAAACTGGCCGATTACGGCCCAACCTGGCTGTTGTTTCGCCCGACGTCTTTGCTCGACCAGATTTGGATTAAGCTCAAACGTCTGCGCACCTTAGAGGAGACGGAAAACCTTGTTGGCGACACGCCCGAGGACGAATACTTCGGCATCATCAACTACTGTCTGATCGGCCTATTGCGGGACGACCCCGCGCTACCGGATACGGATACCTGCGTGGACGACACGGAGCGTTTGCGCCTGCCGCAGGAAACGGTATTGCGGGCCTATGACGCCGCGACGGCACGCGCCCGGGCGCTTCTGATACAAAAAAACCACGACTATGGCAGCGCTTGGCAGTCCATGGCTGTGTCGTCGATCACCGACCAGATGTTGATTAAAATTATGCGTACGCGTCATCTGCTCGAAGAACAGCGCCGCGTCCCCGATCCTGACAGTTGGCAGGCTCAGCTCTGCGACACCCTGAATTATTGCCTGTTTTCGCTGCTGTTGCGGGGGTTTGCGGTATAACGTTTTGAGTTGACAGCATTCGACATTCTGACAGATAGACAAAAAACAAGCCGCTCCCCAATGTCCAGTGTCCAATGGATAAGCGACCTATTTAGCCATTTTCGGCTCACCTCACCTTAGAGCACAACCGCCCTGACACAATCTGTCAAGGCGGTTTTGTTTTATATGCAGAGATGCGCGGGCGTACGAAACCGGATGGCCTAAGTCTCATGACATCAAAGGGTAAATCACGAGGTCGCGGAAGATGCAGGAACGTGACGCCCATACTTGTCAGTCAAACGAGCGGCCATTGTATACAATTCATAGCCAAACAGGCAACCCAGCAGATTCATCCAAATATGATCTACGTCAAACACACCACGCAGGGTAATAAACTGTAGGATTTCTACAGCAAGAATAGCCATTAGGCACCTAAGCGTCACCCAGCCTAGCTTTTTACCCGGAAAAACCAGACGCAAAAGGAAGGCCATCGGCGCCAGCCTGAACAGGCTAAAAAAGACATTGGCGGCGGCTATCTGATAATTTACACTTGCCTCAAACCCAAAAGCAGTACCCAGATATTGCAAATTGGCATATGACAGGGGGATGAGGTTCGCGTTCCAGTGTCCTAATGACCTTGCCCCTGAAACAGCTGAATGAATTTTGATCGGCTGAAAACGCCTTTTCCCCAAAAACGAAAAAAGCTGACATCGAGAAAGACGCAATAAACGATAAGCAACAAAATAAAAAGTGGTTTGAGTGGCGAGGTGCGAAGACGGTTTCCATTGTCACCCAATCGTTTCACTCCGCTCTTTGATTTATACATTTTGATCCATAGCCAATAATTCCTACCTTGACACCGGCAGACGATTGTCGTAAAATAATACCAGAGGGCAGCACCGTTTTGAACGGTTCGCCCAAAGTGGTTAGGTTACAAGAAGAGATACCCGCGCACCTTGGACGGGGGAGCGGTTATCTCTTCTTGTCTTTTAGTATGAAGGCGACCAATCCCGCAAATGCGATCATAAGTGTCAACGCTTCATAGGTAGACAAAGCCTCACCCCCTTCCGGAGGTTGTGGCGAACCGTCCCTGGCTGTCCTCTGTATGGTAAAGTATAGCGGATATGTCGAATTATGTCAACATGAGTCATCCAAAATCCCGCCTTGACAGCGGACGATAGACCCTGTAGAATAATAGCAGAGGGCAGCACCGTTTTGAACGGTTCGCCCAAAGTTGCGATTTGAAATAGCCGCAAACCTTTGTGAACAGCCCCAAATTTAGCGGACATGGACAAAAGAGCCCCCGGAGGCAGGAATAAAGCGTTAAGCAGAGAAGCGTCGCGCCAGCGGCGCTTCTCCTG
>CAYWWF010000075.1:0-9128 GCA_964461745.1 uncultured Oscillospiraceae bacterium
CAGAGACGCCAGGATTTCCGTCTTGAGCTCTCCATGGACCTCGATCTTGAGCAATCGGTTTTAAATGAGTACAATTTTCCTGAAACCCGAATCATCAAGGCGCGAATGGCCGACATCAGCGTTGGCGGCGCGGCCATACGTTTGAATGAACACCTGTTTTATTTGGAAAAGCTCACCTTTACGATGCCTACGGAGGAATACGGAAAGCCATTGCGCCTACCCTGCGAAGTGCGTTGGATCACCATTTCCAACACATCAACGGTTTATCGTTATCTTTGTGGCGTCAAGTTCCTCTTCGCCTCGAAATACGACAAAGAACGCCTACTCAAGTACATCTTCTCCGAGCAACAACAGCAAATGCGCGTCAACGCTTGACAGCCGTCATAACCGCAAGGAGAATCTCCAGGAGCTACATCAAGTTGTTTTCACCATTTTCCCTTGCGAAAGCGAGGGAAAATTTTCTGCCCGCAAAACGAGAACTTTCTGTCGAAGGCTCTTGAACTTGGCGACAAAGTGTGATACATTAAGGGGCGTTCGACTTGCATTTTCCGCGCGGAGTTCCCACGTTTCTCCAACGCTCCGCGTTGGACGATATAAACCATGCAGCGTACTGTCACAGACAATAAATGAAACATAACGGGAGAAACACTGCGAAGCGTTTTCCTCCACGCTTAGTAAGGGCAGGTGGCGTTTATGGAACATTTGGATTTGCTCAATAAAATTATAGAAGCTGAACAGACGGCCAAACAGATATCCAGTCAAGCCAAAGAAAAGCGGGACAATCTCCCGAGTGATCTTCGTGCCCAGCAAGAGCGTCTGCACGAAGAGTATTTGGCGCGCGCGCAAAAACGGGTCTCCATGGTGGAACGGGAGGAAAACCAGGCGGCCTCGGAGCGCGTCCAAGAGCTGGAGAAAGAGCTCATTCATGACAAGGCCGCCATGGAGGATTATTTCCGTGCCCACCACGAAACTCTGACCGATGGGCTGTTTCAGATGGTGGTGAATCCCACGTGCTGAGTGAACTGTTTGACTACGGCGCCGTGGCGACCAAAGTCAAGGCCATGTATGAAAAACGTCTACGCCCCGAAGATTTTCTAAAAATGTCCTCGATGAAGAAAGTCTCCGATGTTGTGGATTTCTTAAAGTCGCATCCAGGTTGGAAAGCCGCGATCCCCGATGGCTTTACCGAATTGCGCCGCGGTACGCTCGAAGCCGCCTTACGGAAATACACACTGCAAGAATATTTCCGTATTGTGCGCTTTTTGCCCCGCGACGACCACTTCATTTTGCACCACTACGTCATGCAGGCGGAAATGGAGCAAATTATGACCTTCATGCGCTATGCACGCGCGGGCCGGGCATCTGAATACGAAGCCAATCTGCCCGCCGTTTTTGCGCGCCACAGCCGTATCGACTTTACCGCGCTCTCTAAGGCTGTCACCTATGAAGATTTTTTGCAAGCCGTCCGCCGCGCAAAATTTCACGATGCTTTGCAGCGGCTTGTCCCCGAAGAGGGTGGTTTTCCATCCTACACCGCGATTGAAGCGGTTGTCCGCGGCAACTTCTTCCGCACACAAATGACTTATATTGACCGTCACTACAGCGGTCGTATGCACGATACGCTCAAAGAGGCCATCGGTGTGCAGATCGACATGATCAACATCAACACGATCATGCGTATCCGCCGTTTCAAAGAAAACGATCAGGACTACCTGTCCTTTATTCTCCCGGTCCGCTATCGCTTGCGCCCTGCGTTTCTTCAGCAGTTGCACGCCGTCAAGGGCGACGAAGAGGCGCTGCACTTGTTGCAGCAGTCTTCCTATGGTAAGTTTTTCTCCTCCCATTCCTTTACCTATATGGAGGAATACTATTATCAGTTTTTGTTCGAGTTCAATACCCGGCATATGAACGAGGGTATTCCGTCGGTCTACACACCGGTGGCGTATCTGAGCCTTCGGGACGTGGAACTGAAAAACCTGATCAATGTCATCGAGTTTGTCCGTTATGGCATAAGCCCCTCGCAAGCGCCCGCCTATCTGTTTGGTGTCCACACCTAAAGAGATGCAGCGCGTATGGGAGCCGGCCTTTGATGCCGCCTTATAGAGAAGGCCTAAAACATAAAGAGATTTGCAAATCCAAGCAAATAGGCGGCAGGGCCGAAGCGGGTGTGTTTTGGAGCACGCCCCCAAAAAGGAAGTGATGAACTGTGTCCGTTGTCCCCATGAAACTGGTTACCGTGGCCGGCCCGTTGCAGGAGTTTGATTCTGTGATCAGTTCTTGTATCATCAATGAACAATTTCATCCGGAATCTACGACACAGATCATGAAGAACGTCAAGTTCCTCTTCCCTTTCGACCAGCAAAACCCGTATGCGGAGCTGCTACGATCCGCCGAGTCGCTGTCGGAACAACTGGGTCTACGTTTGGCGTATCGAAATTTTGAGCCGCTAGACTGTAACCGTGAGAGCTCCTCCCGCTACTTCGATGATTTTGAGTCCCGCTATCGCGCGCTGCTCGACGAGCGCGATATGCTGGAAAAACGTATTGTTGAAGATGAGCAGATCAAATTGCAGCTTGAACATTTGATCAACGTCAATGTTCCGTTGCAAGAATTTTTCAGCGTGACCTACGTCAAATTCCGCTTTGGACGTATGCCACGTGATATCTACAACAGTTTTATCCCCCACATCAACGAGCGCACCGATATGTTCTTCTTCCTGACGAGCGTTGAGCGCGACTGGGTCTACGGCATGTACATGATGCCTCGCATTTGTATGGAAAAAGTGGACTCGCTTTTTGCTTCCCTGCAATTTGAGCGCATCCGCATCTCCGGACGCGTCCAAGGTACCGGTGAACAGGCGCTCAAAGAGATCCAGATAGAGACCGAACAGGCGGCTTTCCGGCTTGAAGAGATCAAAACCGAACTAAAAATGTTCGTTGATAAAGAAAAAGAAGCTTTTTTGACGCACTATTCTTATGTGCGTTTTATGAACGATAGTTTCAACATACGACGTTTTGCGGCCCACACGGAAGAGTCGTTCTACATTTTGGGCTGGGTGCCCGAACCTTACTACGAAGAGTTCTCGCGCAAACTCTCGGAGCGAAAAAATCTGACGGTGGTGCTTGTTTCGGACGATCCTGAACACTCGGGTGACTATTCACCGCCGATTTTACTGAAAAACTGGCGCATCTTCCGCCCGTTTGAACCGTTTGTGAAGATGTATGGGCTCCCGAGTTACCATGAGATGGACCCCACGCCGCTGATGGCCCTCACCTATACCCTGCTCTTTGGAATTATGTTCGGTGACGTCGGGCAAGGGGCTCTGCTGATTCTGGCTGGTCTGCTGATGTGGAAGCTCAAGGGCATGTGGCTTGGGAAAATCATCTGTTATGCTGGTGTCTCCTCGATCGCGTTTGGCTGTATTTACGGTAGTGTGTTCGGTTTTGAGGAGATATTACCAGGGTTTAAGGTGTTAGAGTCAAGTGAAACCAGTCATTTGGCGTTGATGCTCGCGATTTACCTCGGCGTCGGACTCCTGACAATGTCTTTCCTTGTGAACATATGGAACGGCATTCGCCAGAAAAACTTCGAAAAGATGTTTTTCGGTTCCAATAGTCTCGCTGGTCTCTTGCTCTTTGTCTCGATTATGTCTTTGATTCTTCCGATTTTAGGCTTTGGCGAGGCGTTTTTACCGGCCGGTTTGTCTCCCATCCTGATTCTCGCAATGATCGCGGTTATATTTATGCGCTCTCCCCTCTCCCGCCTCTGCGCGCGCGACCCCGACTGGAAGCCCGAAAAATGGTCGGCCTTCTTTGTCGAAAATATTTTTGAGCTCATTGAAATTGTGCTCTCCTACGTCACCAACGCCATCTCCTTCCTGCGTGTCGGCGCATACGCCATCAGCCATGCCTCGATGATGATGGTCGTGTTTCTGCTTGCGGGCCCGCCTCATTCGGAGAGCATCGTTGTCATCATCATCGGCAACCTTGTCGTCATGGGCATTGAGGGCCTCTTGGTTGGTATCCAGTGTTTGCGTCTTGAGTTTTACGAAATTTTCGGTCGTTTCTATGACGGTAGTGGTCGCTCCTATAGTCCCATCATCATTGACTACAAATCCAAAAACGACGATCGGTGAATTCATTGTAACGCTTTTAGTGTTTACGAGTAGGTTTTTTCTTTCCCCCGCCTGAGGCGGGAGAAAGAAAACTCAAAAAAAATGATTTCCAGTTTATTGCGCACAAGCAATCATCCGCTTTTGTAGTAGACTCATCAAAAATTGTCGGGGGTTTTGATCATGCAGTACGTGTTTGCTCTCTTCTTGGTAGCGCTTCTTCTCTCTCCGTTGTATTTCATCTATCGCCGTAAAGTAGCCCACAAACCCGTCCGCAGCGCGCTCCTTGCCAACATCATTGGTTTCTTTGTGGTTGGTTTTGCGTTTGTCGGCGCGGGCATCTTCGGTTTGGCTTCCGCCGCGAGTGAAGGCGCCGGTGCCGTTGTTTCCGGCCCGATGGATCCGCAGGCCGGCCTCGGCATGATCGCCGCCGCGCTCTCGACAGGCCTGTCCGGCATCGGTGGCGGTATCGCCGTCGCGGCCGCCGCGTCTTCTGCACTGGGTGCCCTGTCTGAAGATGAACGCATCTTCGGTAAAGCCCTGATCTTCGTCGCGCTCGCCGAAGGTATCGCGCTGTATGGTATGGTCATCTCCTTCATCATCCTCGGTAAGTTTTAACACAGTGTCTCTAAAAACTGCGGTTTTTAGAGACAGAGGAACAATGATGTTGTTGCGGCGGAATGAATCCGCCTACACAACGATTGGATTGCGAGGGGTTTCTTATTCCTCGTAAGCAAGAAGGAGCATCCCTATGCAGTTTTTTGTGATCTCGGACAATACGGATACACTCACCGGTTTTCGTTTGGCGGGCATAGAAGGTGTACTGGTATCAGATCGGCAGCAGATTCAGTCCGCCGTGGCCGGTGCGATTTCCAACCCCGATATCGGTGTTCTGCTCATCACGGAAAAACTGGCTCTGCAAGTGCCGGAACTGATGTTTGATCTCAAACTAAAGCTTACGAGCACGCTGGTTGTCGAAATCCCGGACCGTCATGGCACGGGACGATCACCAGACTCCATCACGCGCTATATACGCGACGCCATCGGCATACAGATGTAACTTTGTCAGTTTCCCTCCCCCTCATTTTTTCGCGCCGCCCATCTTTTTGGAACAAGAGGTGTGTTTCACGTGAGTGCCATTGACGAAAAACTTGAAAAATTTACGGCCATGATCACGTCCGATGCCCAGGCCGACTCGCAGCGAATTTTGGACGAAATCACACGTGTGAGCGAAGCCTCCATGGCTGCGGCCGAGGAAAAGAGTCTGGCTTACGCCTATCAGTATATCAAATCCACCGTTGCGCGCATCCGTCTGGACGCCAGCCGCACGATTTCACGCAAGGTGATGGAAAACAAACGCGCCATCTATGCCTTGAAATTAAAATTGTGGCAAAGGGTTTTGGATGAAGCGAAACAGCGGATACAGAATTTTACGCAGACACCTGCCTATGCCGAACGACTGGTCGCGCTGATGAACGAAGCGCTTTCATCCTATGAGGGCTCCGCGACTGAGATTTATCTGCGACCGCAAGATATGGGTTTGGTCCCGGTTCTGCGGAAAGCGGCCCAGGATCAACCGGTCACGTTCGTGGAAGGTGCCTTCCGCATGGGCGGTCTTATGGCCCTCTGCCCTGAAAAGAAGCGACAGATCGACAGCACCTATGATTTGCGTTTTGAGGAATCTAAGGTGCATTTTTATGAGCAATTGCCCACGGACACCCGTACCGATACGGCAACACAGTCCGCCTAACCCTCGCGTGATCTTCGAAGACCACGCCGAACGAGCTCCTGATTTCCTCTATTCTTCAGAATCAGTTGGTGGTAAGTTATGGCCTACACGGTTCACGGTATCAATGGCCCCGTCGTCACAATCCGCGGCGACCAAAGCTGCGGCATGATGGACATGGTGTTTGTCGGGCACAACCGCTTAATCGGCGAGGTTGTGGGTCTGCACAAGGAAGACACCGTGGTGCAGGTCTATGAGGACACGACGGGTCTTGCAGTCGGCGACCCTGTCGAGACGACCGGTGCCCTGATGTCCATTCAACTTGGCCCGGGCCTGCTCGGCAATATCTTTGACGGCATTGCGCGTCCGCTTCGTGTCATCGAAGATCGTTCCGGCGCGTTTATGGGCCGCGGCATCAATGTGCCGTCGCTGGACGCCGACAAAACATGGGATGTGGAGGTTTTGATCCAGGCCGGTGAGCCCATCGCCCCGGGTATGATCATCGCCGAATGTCAGGAAACCGGTATCATCCGCCACCGCATCATGGTGCCGCCCAACGTCTCCGGGCAAGCGATCAAAGTGGAAAAGAGCGGCGCATACCGTGTGGACGATGTCATTGCCGTGCTCAAAGACATGGACGGCGTGGAAATCCCCATTACGCTCGCGCACAAGTGGCCGATCCGTCACAGCCGTCCCGTGGAGCGTCGCCTTTCGATCGACCGTCCGCTGATTACGGGTCAGCGCATCATCGATACGCTCTTCCCGATTGCCAAAGGTGGTTGCGCGGCGATTCCGGGCCCCTTCGGCGCGGGCAAGACCATCACGCAGCACCAGCTCGCTAAGTGGTCTGACGCCGACATCATCGTCTATCTCGGTTGCGGCGAGCGCGGCAATGAGATGACCGAAGTGCTTGATGAGTTTTCTAAACTCACTGACCCGCGTACCGGACGGCCGATCATGGAACGCACGGTGCTGATTGCCAACACCTCCAACATGCCCGTCGCGGCTCGCGAAGCCTCGATTTACACGGGTATGACCGTTGCTGAATATTACCGTGACATGGGTTACCATGTCGCGATTATGGCCGACTCAACTTCCCGTTGGGCCGAAGCGCTGCGCGAGATTTCCGGTCGCCTCGAAGAGATGCCCGCTGAGGAAGGCTTCCCGGCGTATCTGCCCTCCCGCTTGGCTGAATTTTACGAGCGCGCAGGTTATATGACGCTGCAAAACGGTTTGGAAGGTTCCGTCACCGTCATCGGTGCCGTAAGCCCCCAGGGTGGCGACTTTTCCGAACCCGTCACTCAGAATACGAAGCGCTTTATCCGCTGCTTCTGGGCGCTCGACCGGCAGCTTGCCTACGCCCGCCACTTCCCCGCGATCAACTGGATCACCTCCTATTCGGAGTACGCAAGCGACCTTACGCCCTGGTATGAGGAACACCTGGGCCGTGAATTCATAGAGCTCAAGCATCGCCTCTCCCGCCTGTTGCAGGAAGAGGCCAAACTCAACGAGATTGTCAAGCTCATCGGCGCGGACATTTTGCCCGAGGATCAAAAGCTCATCATTGAAGTCGCGCGTGTCGCGCGTCTGGGTTTCCTCCAGCAAAACGCCTACCACGAAGTGGATACCTATGTGCCCATCGGCAAACAGTTTGCGATGTTGCGCGTTATCATGAACCTTTACGATGAGGGCCATTTGCTGATGGAACACAACATCCCGCTGTCGCAGCTTGAGAGTACGGGTATTTTTGACCGCGTGATCCGCATGAAATACGATATGCCCAACGACAATCTCTCGAAAACCAGCGAATATCTTGCGGATATCCACAGTTGTATTGTCAAGGTCTTCACGGCTCACAACATCGCCGCGCCGGGTGAGGCATAACAGTTTTAAGTCTCCTCTTTTTGATGCTTCTCGAATCGCCACAAAAACTTTGAAACCAGAGGATGTTGCACATGCGCATGGAGTATATCGGACTGTCAGAAATCGACGGTCCCCTCATCGTTTTGGATGACGTCAGCGGCGTCGCCTATGAAGAGATGGTGGAGATTGCTTTGCCGCACGGCAAAACCCGTACCGGCCGCGTCATTTTGATCGACGGCGACCGTGTCGTGGTTCAAGTGTTTGAAGGCACGCGCGGCATCTCTCTGGAAAACGCGCGCACACGATTTATGGGCCATCCGATGGAAATTGCACTGGCTCCTGAAATGCTCGGACGCATTTTTGACGGTTGCGGCCGTCCGATTGACGGCTTGGGCGCGATCGCCTCGCAAGAGCGTCGCAACATCAACGGCTCGGCCATCAACCCTGTCTCCCGCCAATATCCGCACGCCTGCATCACAACCGGTATCTCAGCCATTGACGGTATGTCCACGCTGATCCGCGGACAAAAACTGCCGATATTTTCTGGCGCTGGCTTGCAGCACAATGAACTGGCCGCTCAAATGGTGCGCCAGGCGACGGTGGCCGGTGAGGGCGGAAGTGAGTTTGCAATTGTCTTTGCGGCGATGGGCGTCAAAAACGATACGGCGGACTTCTTTAAAAAGAACTTTGAAGAGTCCGGCGCTTTGCAGCGCGTGGTTATGTTTATGAACTTGGCCTCCGATCCGATCATTGAGCGCATCCTTACGCCACGCTGCGCCTTGACTACGGCGGAGTATCTTGCCTTTGAACACGGATATCATGTGCTCGTCATCATGACGGACATTTCTTCCTATTGTGAATCATTGCGCGAGTTTTCCTCTTCCAAAGGTGAAATTCCGAGTCGAAAGGGCTATCCGAGTTACCTCTATTCGGATCTGGCGTCGCTGTTTGAGCGCGCGGGTATGCTCGCGGGCCGTTCGGGCTCGGTGACCCAGGTGCCGATCCTCACGATGCCCAACGACGACATCACCCACCCGATTCCCGACCTCACGGGCTATATCACCGAGGGGCAGATTGTTTTGGATCGCACGCTGGATCAAAGCGGCCTCTATCCGCCGATTGCGCTACTGCCCTCCCTCTCCCGTCTGATGAAGGACGGCATCGGCAAAGGTTATACCCGCGAAGACCATGCCGCCCTGTCCAACCAGCTCTTCTCTTCCTACGCCCGTGTCGGCGAGGCGCGCGCGTTGGCCTCGGTCATCGGTGAAGACGAGCTTTCAGAAGTCGATAAAAAATACATGGAGTTTGGCCGTCTGTTTGAGAAGAACTTCATCGCCCAGAGCCATGACGAAAACCGCACCATGGAACAGACGCTTGAGATCGGCTGGCAGGCGCTGTCGGTTTTGCCGCAGGAAGAGCTTGACCGCG
>CAYWWF010000076.1:0-8993 GCA_964461745.1 uncultured Oscillospiraceae bacterium
CTCAAGAACACGGCGGCCTATGAAATGGACTTTACCGCCGAGGAAATTTTGCAGCGCTTTGTCCGCGGTGACAAGGCCAGAAGCGGGGACGGCAGCGGGCTTGGCCTGTCGATTGCCGAAAGCTTCACCCGCGCCTGCGGCGGGGTGTTTGAGCTATTCATCGACGGAGATTTGTTCAAGGTTAGGGTTTCTTTCGCGTTGTTGGAAGCGTAATTATCCCTTTGGGAGGATAAAACTATGTTTACAGGCAAGCTGGCCGTAATCACCGGCGGAGCCGCGGGGATTGGACGCTGTATGGTGTCCGCGTTTCGTGGCGCCGGGGCGCGTGTCGCGGTGATCGACAAGCAAGGCCCCTCACCCGACTGCGACTTTTTCATTAAGGGCGATATCGCCGAAGAAGTGGTGCTGAAAGAGTTTGCCGCGGCGGTTCTCAAGAATTGCGGAGCGCCGGATTTCCTGATCAACAACGCCTGCCTGAGCCGCGGCGGCGTGTTCAGTTGCGACTATGATGATTTCTTGTATGTACAACGTGTAGGCGTCGCGGCGCCATACTTTCTCACAAAGCTGTTTTTGCCGCATTTTCCGGCGGGCGCTTCGGTTGTAAACATCGCCTCGACCCGGGCTTTCCAGTCCCAGCCGAACACCGAGAGTTACACAGCGGCCAAGGGCGGCATTGTCGCGCTGACCCATGCTTTGGCCGTGAGTCTTGCGGGCAAGGTTCGCGTAAACTGCATCTCACCCGGGTGGATTGACACCACTGGGCAGACTTTCCAAGGTGCGGACAACGCCCAGCACCCCGCCGGACGTGTCGGCAAGCCCGAAGACATCGCGCAGATGGCACTGTTTCTGTGCAGCAAAAACGCCGGTTTTATCACCGGCGAAAACATCAACATCGACGGCGGTATGAGTCGTCTTCTCATCTACCACCAGGACCACGGCTGGACCTATTCATCTTGAGGGGTCTGCCTGAAGAATAGGCATGGGCTTTTCCAACGGGACATATATTGTAGGGAAACAAAACGCCGCCATTTAGAAAGGGGTTGTTTTCCTATGGTTGTGACGAAGAAAAACCTGCTCGGCGCGCTTCTGAGCATTCTTCTGGCCGAAGCCGTCGGCTTTTTGGCCGGACTGCTTTCAGGCAACTCACGCGCGATCTATCAATCGCTGACACAGCCGCCGCTCTCCCCACCCGGTTGGATTTTCCCGATTGTCTGGACGATACTTTACGCGCTCATGGGTCTCGCCGCATACCTCATTTACGCCTCAGCCTGCTCGGATGAGACGAAGAAACGAGCGCTCGGGCTCTACCTCGCGCAACTCGGTGTAAACTTCCTCTGGAGCATTGTCTTTTTCACTTTCGGCGCATACGGCGCGGCCTTGGTGGTCTTGCTGCTGCTGGACTATCTCGTGTTCATGACGATCCGGGCGTTCCGGGAAATCCGGCCTGTGGCCGCTTGGCTGCTGATTCCGTATTTTCTCTGGATTTTGTTTGCGACGTATCTCAACGTGGGTATCGTGGCACTGAACTGAACTGAACTACGACTCATACCAATCTCCCATAAAGCAGTTTTATGGGAGATTGGTATTGGCATCGATCTCACTCACACGAGTAGTCTCTGGCAAAACGCCCATAGCCAAAAACCGCCGCATAATCTCACCGGTTTGTTTTTCCATAAATTTTCTATACTCATCCCCCGACAAGCCCTGAGATTTCATATGCTGCTCCTCGCGAATGCGGTGAATATCGTCAATAGTAAGTTTACACACGTTAAAAACCTCCCAACATCATAGACGGTGTAACAATGCTGACTTCGGGCAGATGATTCATTTTGCCCACCGCCGAAATCGCATTGATGGTCTTTGGATTTACAAAATGCTTAAAATTCCAGCTCACAATATAGCGGCATTCATTCAGCACGGCCAGCGCAATATGCCGCAAATCATTTTTGTTTTTTTCTCTTAGGATTCCGTTTTCGAGATAGATCTCAGCCAGTGCGCCGTCCTCGTCACCAGAGCGTATAATGACTGGATTTAATTCCCTAAGCTTCCGTAATAGAAGCGACAGCTTGGGTTCATCACAGCCATTCAGCTCGACAAAGGTGAGGTCGGACACGACAACAGCAACATCTTCCCTCAGTTTTAATACCTCCCAAAAATTCAACGTGTCCTCCATTTTTTCCGGCACATCCTCGTGATCAAGGTGGCTGATCACAGATGTATCAAGATAAATTCGCAATTTACGCAAGCCATTTCACTGCCATTCCGATTTGCTTGTACTTATTCTAACACATTTCACGTGAATCTACAAGAATGCCCCATGCGGAACACATTGCGAAGCTTTCCCTCTAACCTAAATCTCCCCCCGCCTTCGGCGGGGGCATTGTATTACATCACCTTCACGGTAAACGTCCTGTTTCTCGGGCCGTCAAACTCACAGAAATAGATCCCCTGCCATGTACCGAGCAAGAGACTGCCGCCCCGAACAATCACAGTCTGTGACGAACCCATACAGCTTGATTTCAGATGAGCGGCTGAGTTTCCCTCGCTGTGTCGGAATTCGGGCTGATCGGGAAAGGCTTTGTCAAGCCCGAAAAGCAGATCACGCACGACATCGGGGTCGGCGTTTTCGTTGATCGTAATCCCGGCGGTCGTGTGCGGGCAATACACCACGCAGAGGCCGTCCTTCACGCCGCTTTTTGTCACGGCTTCACGCACCTGCGCGGTGATGTTGTGAAAATTCTGCGCATTGGTTCTGAGAGAAAAATCGAAAAGCATGAGTCGCTCCTCCTTGTCTAATGCATCCCCGCCTTTGGATGGCGGGGATTTTTATTCATATGTGTGTGTAGCCCGCCAACGGCGGCAGGTCTCCTGCCAAACCGCATGGGAAAACGGATAGCAGGCATCGTTTTGCTCCCGTGCAACCTCCTGAGCCAGCTCAATGAAAAACACTTGCTCCAAATGTCCCGTGCGAAGCTGTGCTGTGGTCATGTCGCCCCAAATGGGAGAAACGCGGTAGAGTTCTGAGGCTTTGAGTTCCTCGACGAGCGGCTCCACAGGGTAGACCACCTGGCGTTCTTCCACGTGCCAGACGCCATCTTGGGCCACAAGCAGCGTATACGTGGCCCGTGTGCCTTCGAGCGGCGCGCCGCAAGAGCCCGGGTTTACCAATACGCGACCGTCAAAGGCTGCGTACCACTGCGTGTGGGTGTGTCCAAACAGATAGACACCCGGGGGACGCTCTCTCAGTCGGCGCATGAGTTTTTCGTCCCCTTGCAGGCTGTGGTGCACCTCTTCGAGATAGTCCTTATGTGACTGCGAATACTTGTTTTGCAACGCGTGCGTTCGACCGCCGAACCGATCCGCCGTCGTAGGGCCAAAGTGCTGTATAGCGCTGTGGGCCAGGTAAACCGGGGGAAGCCCGCTTGGGGCAAAGGTCAGCGCTTCGGGTAGGTTTATCCACAAGTGGCGATGTTTTTCCCTGAGCGTTCTATGGTTCCAATACAGCGGCGCAAACTGCTCATCTGTCCAGGTTTCTGGGTTCTTACCCTCCAGAGCGCCAAGCGAATTCTCCTTATTGCCTCGAATCATAAGCTTGGGCCGACAGGCCTGCATCAGCGCGGCCACTTCGTTTGGCTGATGCACTTCTCCATAGTAGTCTCCGAGGAACAGAAACATATCGACGCTTCGGGCGTGCGCATCCTGTAGGACGGCGCTAAGCGCCGGGGCATTTCCATGCATATCGGATATGACAGCGACAACCAAACGCGCCACCTCTTCTTTCCCGCAAGTCTTCTACACCGCATTATATCAGGATCGTTTTCGGGATAAAAGCAAGAACCGTAAATCCTATGATTTTTTCTTTCCTACCTTTTTGAGGAAAATCATTTTTGTTTAAATTGAAAAAAATGAACCTAAATCATCTACATTTTTCCTTGCAGTTTGTCCAAAGAGGTGTTATAATAAGAGTGCCCAAATTTATCTAGGAAACCGGAGGAAATTCTATGAAAAAAGCTCTATCCCTCTGTCTTGCCCTCTGTATGCTTCTTTCCCTCCTGGTGTTCCCGCCCGCGTTGGCTGAGGACACCTTTGTCACAACCATTGTCAACGACACCACCCTAGGTTCCGGTCTCAATCAGTTTACTTTCTACGGCCCCTGGGGCACTGACACCGGCTATCCGCAGTATTATTACAACGGCGACGCTCACTGGTCCAACTCGGGCAACTGGGGCTCCGTTGGCGGCGCCACCGGCGTCTACTTCACCGTGCGTTTCTACGGTAACCGTGTTCAGATTTATGGCGATTTACAGCCGAATCTGGGCATCGCGGCCGTGCTCATCGACGGCGTGGAAATTGGTCGAGCAGATCTTTACGCCGCCACGAACACCCGCGGCGTCATGCTTTTTGACAGTGGCGAGATTCCCCTCGGCGAACATCTGCTCAAATTTGCCGCCACTGGCACCAAAAACCCGTCAGCCGGTCGCCCCGACCTGCTTGTCGACTACCTCAAAGTCTTCACCCCGTACTATACAGTGGATGAAGTGAAACTTCTTACCCAAGACAACCTCACGCTCACTGTCGGCTCGACGCTGACCCCCGCGTTTGACGTTTTGCCCACCTATGCGTCGGACAAGACCCTGACCTACAGCGTCAACGACACCTCCAAGGCCACCGTGAACGCAAACGGTACCCTGACCGCCGTGGCCCCTGGCTCCGTCACACTGACCGCAACGAATGCAGAAAGTGGAAAGAGCGCCACTTGCAACGTAAACATCGTTGCGGCAACTGATCTTACAACCAAAGACTACGACGACACCAGCATCGGCGCCGGTGTTAACCAGTTCCAATACTCCAATTGGAACGGCTGGGACAAAGAACTCTCCCCGGCCACGTATTCCATTTACAAAGGTACCGGCCACTACGGCACAAACGCCAGCTCCTCCTATGAGTTTAAGTTTGAAGGCCAGCAGGTTGAGCTGTTTGGCAAACGGGCCGCCGCCATGGCCATTCTGGACATCTACATCGACGATGTGTTCACCAGCCGCTGCTACGCCACCAATTCGAGCACACAGTGGGGCGCTTCCTTCTATACCTCCCCGCTGCTTTCGGAAGGCGTACATACCATCCGCGTTCAAAACTCCGGTCTGCCGGCTGCCGGCACGGAGATTTACATCGACCGCGCTCGCGTAAGCTATACCCCAAAGTCCGCCGAAGGCTACAGCCTGCCCGCGAAAATTGCGTTGCTCCCTGGTGAGACCATGACCTTGTACCCGGTGGCCGCTCCGAAAGCCTCTGCCGTCACCGCGGCCGTTTGGACAAGCGCGGACGAGACTGTGGCGACCGTGAGTGCCTCCGGTGTCATCACCGCCGTCGCTACGGGCAAGACCGTCATCAGCGGCGGGGACCTGTATCCGAACGTGGAAGTGGAAGTCCTCGGCGGCCCGCCCACGACTTGGCTGACCACGGACATCAACGACACCAACATTGGCACCGATATGAACCAGTTTACCTACGCGCCCGCCTGGACAGCCAGCACCAACGCCAACTATTTCGGCGGCTCTGTCCGCACCCTGCGCGCGTCCAGCTGGCCGGATGGCGACGTGAGTGCCGCCTTCGCTGAACTGAAATTTGAAGGTGCGCGCTTTTACTTATACGGTGTCAAGAGCCTGGCCGGCGGCGTCTTTGACGTCTACATTGACGGCGACTATTACGGCCCCGTCGACCAGTACGCCTCGACCACGCAGAACAATGTTCTGTTGTACACAAGCCCGGTTTTGGGCCACGGCGTCCACACCGTGAAACTTCAGCCCACAATAGAAAAGAACGAGACACTCGCCGCCACCAACGCCAACAAGACCCGTTTTGACATCATCCTCGGCGGCGCGCGCATCAACCACAACCCGATTCCTCTGGAAGCCATTGCGCTGCCAAAAGCCGAAATGAAACTGGAAGTCGGTTCTGACTATGACTTCAGTGTCATCACTACCCCGAGTCACGCCTCTGACAAGAGCGTCATTTGGTCTTGCGACAACCCCGATGTGCTGAGCATTGTCAACGGCAAAGCCACGGCGCTTGCCACGGGAACCGCAGTGGTTACGGCCACCTCCGCATCAAACGCCAGCCTGAAAGCTTCTTGCGTCGTGACTGTAATCCCTGTCCAACCGCTGTCCGGCATGTTTGCCGACCCCGGCCGCCACTACGGCGTCATTGACGGCACTGACGGCACCGCCAAACCCAACGATTACGACAATCTCATGGGCCAAGTCCTTGAAGCCGAACCGCGCTTTGAAGGCACCGGTTGGAGAAACGACACCGTCATTACCCAACTTCTGCTGCTTTCGAAGGCCTCCCCCGTCACGGGCATCGCGATGCAGGTCGGCGATCTGACGAATGTCGCCGACAGCTCTGCCGTCATTGACAAGAGCTTTGTCAGCGTCAGTGCCATGGACTACACCCGCGCCAGCCTGATCAGAGCATCCTACGGCCCGCCCTACCAGTTCTTTGCCGATATCATCAATTACCCGGGTTTGCTGCGCTCTTCCATGCCGAAGACCTCTGTGCAGGCCCTCTGGTGCTCCATCGACATCCCGAAGGACGCCAAACCCGGCGTCTATGAAGGTGTTGTGACCATCACCGCCGACGGCGGCCAGCCGATGGAATTTACGTTTAGCATTGAGGTCCTCGATCTTGTGCTGACCGACACGAAAGACAATCCCTTCCATCTCGACTTCTGGCAGTACCCCTACACCGCCGCGCGGTATTACAACGTTACGCCCTGGTCGGATGAACACTTCAAATACCTCGAAGAGAGCATGAAGATGTACCAGAATGCGGGTGGCAAGACCATCACCGCGACGATCATCGAAAACCCCTGGGGCGACAGCTCCCACGTCCAGCAGACCCTCGACGCGTATCCCTCCATGGTCAAGTGGACGAAGAAAACAGACGGCTCGTTTGCCTTTGACTTCTCCGTCTTTGACAGATGGGTGCAGTTCTGCCTCGACCTCGGCTTTAACAAACAGATCAGCTGTTACAGCATCGTGCCTTGGAACAACCGCCTGATCTATTATGATGAGGCACTGGGTCGCGACGTGACCATCAACCCGACCCCTGGCTCTGCCAACTGGAATACGCCGTGGTCTCAGTTCATGCCGGCTTTCGTGGCTCACCTTGACGAAAAAGGCTGGTTTGACATGGCCTACATCGCCATGGACGAGCGCGGCATCAACGACATGCGCGCGGCCATGAACCTGATTCAAAGCTGCCCGAACAAAAACGGCAAGACCTTGAAGCTCTCGGGTGCTATGAACTACTCCTCGATGGACACGAGCGTCCTCGACGGCATCGCCGACATCTCCGTGGGCTTCACCCACATTGCGTCTGGCTTCAAGGAATTCATCCAAGCCCGCCGCGAAAAAGGCCTCAACACGACGATCTACGCCTGCACGGGCATGTACCCGAACAGCTTTACCTATTCCTACCCGGTCGAGAGCGCTTGGCTGATTTGGTCGACTCTCAAGTACGACACCGACGGATTCATGCGCTGGGCCTATGACGCCTGGGTTGAAGATCCGCTCAAGATCACAGACCACTGGTACTGGGAGTCCGGCGACGCGTTCCAGATCTACCCAGCGGCCCCCGGCTCTTACAAGCCGCGTGCCGGCGCACCCTTAGAAATGTTCCGTCAGGGTATCCGCGACGTTGAAAAACTGAAGATCCTCAAACGGCTCGCGCCCGAACTTGCCAGCGACATCGACGCGCTTTCGGCGGACATCTTGTATTCGCCCACGCGCGAACAGATTCTCGCGAGCATGGCGGTAAAACGCGCCAAGATGTATGACCTCTCTCGCGCGTATCTGTCTACCTTGTCCATCAGCGTCACTCTGGATCCGGGCATGGACGGCGGCACGCCTGTCCAAGTTGATGCGCAGTACGGTGCCGACTTTACCGTCCCGGCCTGTGACTTTACCTACGCAGGTAACCTCTTCATGGGTTGGCAGGCAAGCGGTGCCGCGACCGGCATTTACAAGCCCGGTGATGTAATCCCGGCGCTCACAAGTGGCCTCACGCTGACCGCCGTTTGGGGTGAAACCGTTAAGAGCCTCAAACTCAAAGTCCCCGCAAACCTTGCCATCAAGCGCGCGACCACTTACAATCTCGCCGCTTCTTTGGAGGTCACGCCTGCAAATGCCGTGACGAACCTGGTATTTGCCTCGTCGAACTCGGCGGTGGCAAACGTCAGTGACAAAGGCGTGATCCAAGCCGTCAGAACCGGCACGGTCGTCATCACTGTGAAGGACAGCATCACCGGCACGTCCGCCGCGGTACTGGTAACGGTGTCGTAAAGAATTGTGTTTACAATGGGCCATCCATTTGGGATGGCCCATTGTTGTGAAATACACGGGAATATTACAGGAAAGAGGAATTTGTACGATGAAAAAAGCAAGGCGTTTCCTGTCCCTTGGCCTAGTCCTTTGCTTTGCGCTGTCCCTTATCGCGGGCTTCCCCGTACAGGTTACCGCACAGGCACTCGACCTTGCCGAGACGATTGTGGATGATTACACCTCATCCGGCACAAATTATTTCACCTTCTCTTCCGGCTGGCAAAGTGGCCCGCATCCCGCATGTTATGCGACCACCGAACATTACACCCGTCCCGTGGACAGCAACTGGAATGTGAGCAAACCCTCTGTCACTTTGACCTTTGAGGGCGTGAAAGCCGAACTGTATGGTCAGAAGCATGACGGTTTGGGCATTTATGAAATCAAAGTGGACGGTGTGTTTGCGGCTTACGTCGACGCTTACAGCGCGACATCGTACCAGCAAGCACTCCTTTTCTCCACTGGTGATTTACAGAATGGAACCCACACGGTCACAATGACCATGACGTACACCAAAAACCCGTTGTCACGCCGGGAAGACGGCCACATTGACTACGCGAAGGTGTATGCTCCGACAGGCGCTCTGGAGTCCATTGCCATTGTCGGCGGAGATGT
>CAYWWF010000077.1:0-8978 GCA_964461745.1 uncultured Oscillospiraceae bacterium
CGTCGGCGCGCAAGCGAGTGTGGCAAAATGCGCCACGTTGAGAGGGGGGCTGAAAATCAAAGAGCGAAGCTCAGGATATCAGGAGGGGATACGCGACAGTACAGAGTGTTGATAGAACAAAAGATTTTACCCGTCGTAATTCAGTGCGTCGATGGGTTTGAGCTTCGAGGCTTTGACCGCCGGATAGACACCAAAGAAGATGCCGGTGAGCAAAGAGAAAAACAAACCGAGCAAAATCCCTTCTAAGCTTTGGACAATCGTCGTGCCCGTGAGGTTTACGAGCGGGATTGCCGCAAAACTCAGCGCCACACCGAGGCCGCCGCCGGTCACGCTGACCATCAGCGCCTCGATGAGAAAGTCTTTCAGGATGTCCGCGCGGCGCGCGCCGATGCTCTTTAAGATGCCGATTTCCATCGTGCGCTCCTGGACGGACACGAGCAGCACGTTCATAATGCCAATGCCGCTGACAATCAGCACAACCGCGGCTACGGTAATGAGCAGTGTGGACATCGTCACAGCCGACTCCATTGCGGTGCTCAAAATGCTGCCTTGGTCGCTGACGGTATAGGCCTCTGGGTCGCCGGTGAAGCTTTCGACGTAAGCTTCCAGCGCGGCCTTCGCGGTGGAGACGGTCTTGGTTGAGCTGGCTTTGACGGTGATCGACGGCATCGCGAAGCGCCCAATGAGGTTTTGCATGGCCGTGTTGTAGGGGACAAGCACGCTGTCGTCCACGCCGGAGCCGAAGGCCGTCGTGTCGCCTTTGCGGTCGAGCACACCGACGACCGTGTATTTCCGAGCGCCGATTTTTAGCTCGCGGCCCACGATGGTTTCCTGGGTGCCTTCGCCGAACAGCGTTCCGGCCAGCTCAAAGCCGAGCACGACGAGCTTTTTGCGGTCTTCGCCCTCGGCGTCGGTGAAGAAATTGCCTGCGAGCAGCGTATAGTTGTTGACGCTCACCATGCTTTCGGAAATACCCATGACAATCGCGTTTTGCGTCGTGCTGCCAACACTGATATCGGTTAGCGTTGTGACACTGAGGCCCGCCGCGCGCACGCCGTCGAGAGCCGCGAGCTCCGCCATCTGATCAATGCCGAGGACTTGCGAGCCGGTGTAGCCCCGGCCAGGCCGTATGTTCAGGGTGTCGGCGGAAATCGCGGAGAACTGATCCGCAATCTGTTGTTCACCACCCTTGCCGATGCCCACGACAACGATGATCGTGATGCTGCCGACGATGACGCCGAGCGTCGTCAGGAAGGTGCGGGCCTTTCGCGCGCGAATGGACAGGAAAACGGAGCGGAAGAGTTCCGTGAGCCGCATGGGCCGTCACCTCCAGGGCAAAATGTGGGTGGGTGGATGGGTAAAAACGTCAGCCGATTTGGAACGTCACGTTGCCGCCGGCGTCACGCGGCCCACCGCCGATGATGCTGACCGAGCCGCCCGGGAAAAAGCCACCAGGAAAGCCCTCAAACTGGTTTCCGTCCGAACGAGAGCCGGAAGACGTGGACTTTTTGAGCGTCTTGGACAAGACAGTTTCGCCCATATTCAGGCCGCTTTGAATTTCGCAGCTCGAGCCGTCGGAAAAGCCCGTTGTGACCTGCCGTTTTTCGACAGAGCCATCCGAGAGTTTTACATCGACGTAGGACTTGCCGCTTTCCGCGTACAGCGCGTCGACGGGGACGCGTATGACGCCGGTGACCTCATGGGTGACATAGGTGATCGTGCAGTTCATGCGGTCACGCACGGTGTCCTCAAGATGGGGGAGGCTGACAGTGGCCTCGTAGGAGATCACGCCATTGCCGCCGCTTGTCGCAAAGTGGGAGAGCTTGGAGACCGTCCCGCTGTAAGTTTCATCCCCAGCGGCGTCGACGACGACACGGGCCATCTGTCCCTCAAACACCGAGGCGATGTCGAGTTCCGGAATGGCGGCGACAGCGGTCGCCGCCGCGCCGTCTTCGCTGTAAATAATGAATGAACTCGAGGTCGAGGGGGAGGGGACGGCGCCGATTTTGTCGCCGACACTGTAGTTTACGGCGATCACCGTACCGTTGCAGGGGGCCGTGAGCACGGCGTTGCCCAGGTCATTTTGGGCAGTCTCCAGGTTCTTTTGTGCTTTGGCAAGCGCGGTTTCGGCGCTTACGACATTGTCCTGCGCCTTTTGGACGTTTTTATAGGCCGTATCCACGCCGTCACGCGCTTTCTCCACGTTGTGCCGGGCGCGCGTTAGCGCGTCCTCGGCCTCTGAAAGACTCATGCGCGCCGAAAGGACGGTGGTGTCCTCGGTTCCGGCCTGTTTTTCCAGCAAGGCTAAGTTTTGCTCGGCGACGGAAAGCTGACGCTCAAGCGAAGCGATGTTGTTTTTTTGGTCGGTGATGTCACGCGCGGCGTAGTCGTCCGGGAAAGCCTCCATCAAGGAAAGCTGGGTCTGAGCTGTGGAAATTTGCTGTCTGAGAGACGAGACGGTGGCCTTTTGACTATCCAGCTCCTGCTGTTTCTTTACCGAGTTCGTGGAGACATCGTTTTGAGCGTTTTGCAGGTTCAGTTCCTGCCGTCGGACGTTGTTTTCTGCGCTGGGCACGGAGAGTTCCGCGTCCGTCACAGCATCCTGCGCGGTTTTGATGGCGTCAGTCGCCGTGGTCACGGCGTCACGGGCGTTATCCAAAGCTTTTTGCGCGTTGTCGACGGCGTCCTGGCGCTGGTCGACGACATCTTGCAGTGAGCTGTCGTCCAAAACGGCCAGCACATCCCCGGCCTGAAAATGGTCTCCGGCTTTGACGCGGATGTCGGTGATTTTGGCGCTGTATTCGGCGTCTATGTAATCATATGGCAGATAGACCGTGCCGTCGGCGTCGTAGGAGACGCGGATGTCGCCCAGGCTTGCTATATACTCGCGCGGGCCGTCGTCCACGGCGGCGGTGTCCGGTTTGAGCCAAAGCGTATAGGACAAAACCCCACCCGCCACCAACACCACGAGCAGCGCCCCGAGCCAAACGAAACGCTTTACGCGTCGGCGTTTCTTCTGCGTCTCTTCCGGGAAGTCCGGGAGCGCGTCAAACACACTGTCGTCGAGCAGGCCGTTGGAGAGGGCATCCACATCCTCCGGCATGGAGGGCGCTTTTTCTTTGACCGAGCTTTTCGCGGTAAACTTTTTGTTATCGGTGCTCTCCATGGGGATCCCCTCCTAGAATCTGGGGAAAACTGCGGTTTTCCCCAGAATTGGTTAGCGGAAATTTTTCCGGGAAGTGAATTCCCGGAAAAACAATTGGAATTGCGAGGAGTGGTCTCAGATATTCGTTTCGGGCGTTTTTTCCGCATCTGCCACCGTGGCAAAGTCCTCCAGTTTCAGTTGCAGCGCGTCCAGGTATTTCAGCCACTTTTGGTAAAGCTGGAGGCGTTCGGTCTCCTTAGCGGCGAGCAATGCGGCCAGTTCATCTTCTTTCACGCGCACCGCTGTTTTCGACACGAGGCCGTAGCTGAGCTGTTGCTCAAGCTTTTTAAGCTCCGCGCGCTTTTGCGTAAGCTGCGTCTCATCCAGCCAGGCGGCGTAGGCGTCTTTCAGGGACTGAAAGGTGTTTGGAAACTCGGTTTTGGCTGTAGACAAAGCGTCCTCGAGTTTGAGCCGGGCGGACTCTTGGTGAAAGTAATTTTCCGAATTTCGGTTCGATTCATAGGTTTTTGTGGCCGTCTTCAGCGCGTCCCGCGCGGCGGTGATCGAGGGGGCCACGGTGAGGTAGCGCGCGAGGTCTTCTTCAAGCTTGCGGGTGACCAGGGGCGCAAAGTCGGTTGCGGGTGGGGCGTCGGGAACGCGGATTTCCTTGAGACCCAGCAGTTTGGCGAGCGCCGTGAGGTTGTCATCAAGAGCTGTCCGCGCGGCCTTGATCGCTTCGTCCTGCGCGGTGATCTTGTCGTGTAAGGCTTTCTCGTCGGAGGCGGGCGCGAGCCCGAGTTGGATTTTCATGCGAAGCTGCGGCTGGGTGGCTTGTAAATCGAGCTTGGTCTTTTCCTCTTTCTCCAGCTTGGCCGCGAGGAGGAAGTGGTTGATGTAAGTTTTCCGGGCGCTGAGTGTCTGGGAGACCGAGACGGAGACGGCTTTGGCCTTCAGCGTTTCCAAGTTGGCTTCGGCGCGCTCAAACGCGTCCGCGGCGGTGTTGGCCCGGGGGTTGAAGGGGATGCGGGCGGCCGCTTGCCACGCGTCGCGGGCGTCGTAGTACTGTATGTAGCCGAGGTTTATGTCCCGCAGGGCGCCGCGGTACTCGGGGTTGCCGGAGAGCACCAGCGCGGGCAGCTCGTTGAAGGAAAGTGTGGCCTTATCGGTCTCGGCGTCCGCCGCGAACGCGAGAACGGCGGGAACCAGCAGCATCAGCGCGAGACACAGACAGATGGAACGGGTGAGCACGCGTGTCTCTCCCTTTGGCGTATACGCCCTTCGGCGGCTCGGACGCAAAAGTGCTTCTTTGGGGTAATGGCTGCAAGACATACGGCGCACCTTCTTCTAAAAAATCAGAATATTCTTAAGATCGGGAAAAAAGTAATAAACAATGAAAATCATATCTCTGGGCCATTTTCATAGAGATTGGAGGCAAATACAAATGTATCCTATAGAGAGAATGTGAGAGGGAATTGAACAAGTTGTGAATATTTTGTAAACATCCCCTCGCGCGGTAAAAAGGCTCCCGAGTAACTCCGACGCAAAAAAATACAACATAATACAGGAAAAATGCGACGAAACTCTTGCCATAGCAGGCGGTTGGGGGTATACTAAGCAATAACGATATTGCCCTTTCTTTTCTCCCGCCGGAGGCGGGGGGGACAGACGGCAAAAGAAAGCGCAGCGGTTTTTCAACAACCATGGAGCCTGGAAGGGGTGGCGTTGTGGGACTGTCATTGGTTTTGGCCGAAAAGCCCTCGGTCGCGCGGGAGATCGCGCGTGTTTTGGGTTGTCGGCAAAAGGGAGAGGGCTACCTTGGCGGCCCGCAGTACATCGTCACCTGGGCCCTCGGGCATCTTGTCACGTTGGCCGAGCCCGAGGCCTACGGCGCGCAATATAAAACATGGAATCTCGAGAGTCTGCCGATGCTGCCGGAGAAGATGCAGCTCGTTGTGATCCGAGAGACCGCCAAACAGTACCGCGTGGTCGAAGGCTTACTCCGGCGCGCCGACGTCTCCGACGTTATCATCGCGACCGACGCCGGACGTGAGGGTGAACTTGTCGCGCGTTGGATTCTCGTCAAAGCAAACTGCCGGAAGCCACTAAAACGGCTTTGGATTTCGTCGCAGACCGACCGGGCTGTGCGCGAGGGCTTTGCTGCGCTCAAACCCGGGGCGGCCTATGAAAATTTATACGCCTCGGCCCAGGCGCGCGCCGAGGCCGATTGGCTCGTGGGTTTGAACGTCACACGCGCGCTCACGTGCAAGCACAACGCCCAGCTTTCCGCCGGGCGTGTCCAGACGCCGACACTCGCGATGATTGTCGCCCGGGAGAAGGAGATCCGCTCCTTCGTGCCGAAGACCTTTGAAACCATTCGCGCCCGCTGCGATGGCTTTACGGCCACCTGGGCCGGGCCGGATGGCCACACGCGCCTGTTTGACCCGGCTGAAGTCGACGCAGTTCTGAAACGCGTCCAGGGGCAGGCCGCCGTACTCACCGAGGTCAAACGCCAGATGAAGCAAAAGGCCCCGCCGGCGGCCTATGACCTCACCGAGCTCCAGCGCGACGCCAACCGCCGCTTTGCTTACTCGGCCAAAGAGACACTCAACATCATGCAGGCGCTGTATGAGCGCCATAAACTTGTGACCTATCCGCGCACGGACTCACGCTATATCCCCGACGATGTCGTGGCATCCCTGCCCGACCGCCTCCGCGCCGTGTCTACCGGCCCCTACCGCGACACCGCGCGGCGTCTGCTTGGCGCGCCGCTGAGCACACGCTTTCTTGTGAACAACGCCAAAGTCACCGACCACCACGCGATCCTGCCGACTGAAGAACCCGCGGAGCTGAGAAACCTCTCCCCGGAAGAGCGGCGCATTTATGATCTCGTCGTGCGTCGGTTTTTGGCCGTGCTCTCCGCACCCTTTGTCTATGAGGAGACGCGGCTTACGTTGCGCGTTGGGAAAGATACATTTTTAGCCCGGGGCAAGATTATTAAGGATCCCGGCTGGAAGGGCATCGACGAAAGTGTCACCTCTGATGACGACGACGATGAGGCCCCCGGCAAGGGTGCTGCCCGCGACGCCGGGGAAGACGTGCGTGCGCAGACCCTGCCCGACGTGCGCCAAGGCGACCGTTTGCCCGCGCCTGTGTTTTCGCGCGAAAGCGGCAAAACGCGCCCGCCCGCGCGGTATAACGAAGCGACCTTGCTTTCGGCGATGGAAAACCCCGCCGGAGAAAATATGAGCGCGGAACTTCGCGCGGTGCTTAAGACCACGAGCGGACTGGGTACCCCGGCCACCCGTGCCGACATCATAGAGAAGTTGTTTTCCACGTTTTATGTGGAACGCAGCGGCAAGGAGATTGTCCCGACGGCCAAGGGGATGCAACTGATTTCCATTGTGCCCGAAGACTTGCGCTCGGCGGAGCTTACGGCTCGCTGGGAGCAGGAACTGGCCTCGATCAGTAAGGGTACAGTGAAACGAGCCGACTTTGTCAAACAGATGCGGGACTTTTCCGCGACGCTGGTTTCCCGTGTCATCGCGAGCGACGCCAAATATGTCCATGAGAACAAGACGCGCGAAAAGTGCCCGGACTGCCACGAGTTTTTGCTTGAGGTAAACGGGAAAAAGGGCAAGATGCTTGTCTGTCCCGACCGTGCCTGCGGTTACCGCAAGAGCCTCAGTTTGCAGACCAACGCGCGCTGCCCGAACTGCCACAAAAAGCTGGAACTGCGCGGCGAAGGTGAGCGGCGGATGTTTACCTGCGTCTGCGGCCACCGCGAGAAATACGCGGACTTTGAGAAACGACGTGAAACGGCGGGCGCGTCCAAGAACGACGTGCGCCGCTATTTGGATACGCAAACCGAGCGCGACGCGGGCCCGACGGCCATGGCGCAGGCGCTCCAGCAGTGGAAGGAGAAACAGAAGAAATAGGGCAACGCCGAAACAATTGTAGGGGCGCACTGTGTGCGCCCGAGGTTGTCGAAAACTTTGTCACGCAATGGGGCCAACCGCCCTCGGACCCGTGGGCGACCGCAGGTCGCCCCTACAAACATTGACGCTACAGGCTCTTTGATGGGCTATCGATAGGTTCCCCCAAAACAACGGAAATGCTGCCGTTGCTGAGTTCCCTTGTGTGAAGGGGCTGCAAGGCTTCTACCCTCAGGTCGGTGTCCCGATTTTTTGAACGGGGCCCTATCTGGGGGCGTTTCCGATTACATATAGGTTACCATAATGTTTCTTTGGCGGGGTCTTGGCCAAAGACAGACGGTGACCCACATCCTTAAAAGAAAGGAGGATAGAGTCCCAGCAACGCGATGCGCTAAGCGCTTCGACCCAGGGGAGGGCTTTTTAGCCCCTCAGGTCAAACCTTTGCGGACAGTTTGTGGAGGCATTCGGTTCGTAAAGTAAACATGTCTGGAGCGACTGCGGGATACCGGTAGAGAGCTGTGTAAGCGCGGTCGAAAGAAGCGGATGACTAGGAAGAGCGCATTGTCTGGAAAAAAGCGTGGCGTGGAGGCGCTGCGCCCAACACATCACCGAGTAGAGAACAGAATGAAGGGATGTTGTAAAGATGCAACTATTTAGACCTGTGGGTCATTGGGAATATGAAATCATTCGTGGCAATCACTATACCCGTTTTCCCTCGCGGTGGACCGACCATCCCCGTTTGCGTTTTGCCGTATCCTTGGTTGACGCCCGGCACATGACGCCGCAGTGGCATGCCAGAGACGAAAAATCAGGATATGACGGTTACATGGTCAGCTTTTTCATCGATGACGCGTATATGTCCCGCTTTGAAGCCCATCCGATTGACTTTACAGCCCTGGGGTACGAAATTCCGTCCGAAGGCCTGGAGGAATTCAACGACAACATTTTGGGCTGTATTGAAGTTGTGGAACGTTTTCGCGGCATTTTACCCGAAAAGGATCGCGCAGCAAGCCAGGGCCGGGAACAGACAGACATCCCAACACAGGAGAGTGTCGTAGCCTCAGGAGAGTTTGACAAGGCGGAGGCCAAGAAGGGTTTGCGTCGCGGAGGGACAGCGTACGCCGCCGCTTCGGCCGTGTCCGGAGGCGCCGTAGCTTATCTGCGCGCGCGGGCCGTCACTACACCATACTTTGTTGTGGACACGTTCACCGACACGCGTTTTCGCGGGAATCCTGCGGGTGTCTGCGTACTGGATGCATGGAAAGCGCCGCTGCTCATGCAGAACATCGCGATGGAAAACAACCTTTCAGAAACGGCGTTTTTGGTCAAAAGCAAAGACGGATATGAAATACGCTGGTTTACGCCGACAATGGAGGTCGGACTCTGCGGGCATGCCACGCTCGCGGCCGCGTATGTTGTTACCCATTGTCTTGAAAACGGGCCGGATGTCGTGGAGTTTTCTTCGGCTGCCGGCCCACTGACGGTACGAAAGTTTGGAGAAACCTTTGTGCTGGACTTTCCGGCCTATGTCCCGCGCATAGCCCGGCCGTATCCGGCATTGCAGGAGGCACTGAACACACCAATGGAAGCCGTGTATCGCGCCCAGGATTTTCTGGTGGTGCTGCCGAGTGAAGCCGATGTGCGCCGCGTAAACCCCAACATGGACGCGCTTATGCGTCTTCCGCGGGAAGTGGGACTTGAAGGGGACGATCTCGGGGTCATTGTAACGGCACCCGGATCCGACTGCGATTTTGTCTCTCGTTTTTTCGCGCCGTCGGCCGGTGTTCCTGAGGATCCTGTGACCGGCCGCGCGCACAGTATGCTGATTCCCTATTGGGCGGAGCGTCTGGGCAAAAAGAAGCTCACGGCCAGACAGCTTTCGCGCCGCGGCGGCTTTTTGG
>CAYWWF010000078.1:0-2946 GCA_964461745.1 uncultured Oscillospiraceae bacterium
AGGCGAACGATTATGTTGTCACAATGGAATCCAAGACCATTTCCACGACACCCTATGAGCGCGTTGTCAAGATCAACCCCAGTTTGGCCCCCGGCACCCGTAAGGTGATCATGGAAGGGCACAACGGGGCCGTCGCCGAGTCTTACCGTGTGGTCAAGGACGCAAACGGAAATGTAATCAGCCGCAAACTTGAGGCTAGAAGTGTTTACAAAAAGGCCGACCTGCAAATCGAGGAAGGCCCGGGCGGGGCCGCCACACCGCCGCCCGCGGAGAACACACCGTCTACGCCCCCGTCCACCTCACCGACCCCGAAACCCGAAACGCCCGCCAGTCCTGATCCTGACACCCCGACGGCGACGACCCCCGATCCGCCGCCCGCTACCCCCGCGCCGCCGCAGAACAATGTGCCTGAAGACGGAGACGCGGCTTAATACCGGCGAGGAGTCTACATGAACAACACAACAACCGACAATACAACACAAACCCATGGACGGGTCTCCCTGCTATGGCCTTTGTTTCGGGGCCGGAGACTCCGTCTGGGTTTACTCATCCTGATGGCAGCACTCTCCGTACTGTTTCAGTTTCTCTCCCCCCAGGTCATCCGCTTCACGGTGGACAGCGTCCTTGGCGACGCGCCGCCTGCGTGGCCCCAGTGGGTGGTAAACACGCTCTACGCCATAGCGCCGCGGGACGCGCTACGCGCAAACCTCTGGATTCTGGCCATCCTGGCCGCAGTCGTCGCGCTGGGCGGGATGCTCACCAATCTGGCGCGGCGCTATCTGGTGGCCGAGGTGTCGGAATTTTTTACAAAACGCTTGCGGGACAAGCTATTTTCGCACGTCCAGCGGCTGCCGCAGTCGTTTCACGTAAAAAGCCAAACCGGGGACATCCTCCAGCGGCTGACCGCCGATGTGGACACGGTAAAAGACTTCATCTCCACCCAGCTTGGCGAGATGTTGCGCTCGATTTTCCTCATTCTCATCGCGCTCATGCTCATGTGGTCGATGGATCCGTTTATGACGCTGATGTCCCTCTGCCTGATGCCGTTGGTGTTTTTATTTTCCTGGCGCTTTTCGCTCGTGGTATCGAAGAGCTTTTTGGCCGCCGACGAGGCCGAGGGGCAGCTCCAGGCCGTGGCGCAGGAAAATCTCACTGGGGTGCGTGTTGTGCGCGCATTTGGCCGGGAAGATTTTGAGGTTAAAAAATTTCAGGAGAAAAACAAGATTGTCGCGTCTCTCTACATACGCATGAGCCGAGTTCTCGGCTTCTTTTGGGGTTTCGGCGACATTTTGATGGGTCTGCAAGTTGTGCTGGTGGCTGTGGTTGGCGTGTTCCGCGCGACCAATGGCCTGCTGAGTCCGGGCACATTTTTGACCTTTTACATGTATGTCAATATGATGGTCTGGCCGATCCGCAACTTGGGTCGGTTGCTGTCCGACATGAGCAAGGCTGGCGTCTCAGCCGGTCGGCTCAGTGAACTTCTACGCGAGACGCCGGAGCTCTCTGAGGAAGAGACACTCGTGGAAACTCCGCGCAAAGCCGCCGAGGCGTCCCATGAGTCTCTCTCTTTCTCCCATGTCTCTTTTGCCTACAACCCCGATGTGCCCGTGCTTCAAGACATAAGCTTTACCGTCTCCCCAGGTCAAACTCTGGGCATTCTCGGGCCTACAGGTAGCGGTAAATCCACGTTGTTTTACCTGCTACTGCGGCTGTTTGACCTGCCGCCCGAAAATGGACACATCACACTGGGGGATACGGACATCCGGGATATAAAACTGACAGAGCTGCGCCGCCGGATTGCTTGTGTGCCGCAGGAGCCGTTTTTGTTTTCCAAAACCCTGGCGGAAAACATCCGCGCGGGAAGTCCCACGGCCTCGCAAGAAGCCATGGAAGCGGCCGCGCGCGCGGCCTGCTGTCATGAGACCATCCTGTCTTTCGACAACGGCTACGACACGCTCGTCGGCGAGCGCGGCGTGACCCTCTCGGGCGGGCAGCGCCAGCGTGTCGCTTTGGCGCGTGCCCTGTTGCAAGATGCCCCGATTCTGCTTCTGGACGACAGCCTTTCGGCGGTGGACGTCGAGACCGATGAAAAGATCCGCCGCGCGCTGACAGCGCACAGAGAAAACCGCATCACGCTGATCATCGCCCACCGGCTCTCCTCCGTCCGGGACGCCGACCACATCCTCGTGCTGCGCGACGGCTCGGTCGCCGAGGAAGGTAGTCACGATACGCTGATGCCAAAGAACGGCCTCTACCGCCGCCTCTATGACTTGCAAGAGGAGGTGTCGCCGTGAAGCCAAAACAAGAAGAGACCAATTTACCCGGTTTCCGGGTATTTGCGCGCATCTGGCCGTTTATCCGGGTCTATCGCAAGAAAATCTTGCTGACGGGACTGCTGATGTCCATCGCGGCGATTGTGGATGTAATCCTACCGCTGATGCTGCGCTACGCCATTGACAATTTCTTGACACCCGGTGTGACCGAGGGACTTTTGCCCTACGCGCTGCTGATGGCGTTTTTGGTCGTGCTCTCAGGCGGCAGCGTGGTGGGTTTTATTCTGGTCGCCGCGCGCGTTGAAATCGGTATGATCCGGGACTTGCGCGCCGCTACGTTTACCCATCTGCAAACCCTGTCGCTGACCTATTACAACAACCACGCCGTAGGCTACATTCTGGCCCGCGTGATGAGCGACACGGCGCGCATCGGCCAAGTTGTCGCTTGGAGCATCGTGGACTTCGCCTGGGCGTCCATCTATTTCATCGGCTCGGCGGTCGCCATGTGCCTGCTCGACCTGCCGCTCGCGCTGATTGTGCTCTCGACCATTGTGCCGCTGGCACTCTCGGCCTACTATTTCCAGTCCAGGCTTTTAAAACTCAACCGTCGTGTGCGTAAACTCAACGCAGAGATTACGGGGGCCCTGAACGAGGGCGTCACGGGCGCGCGCAC
>CAYWWF010000078.1:3046-8971 GCA_964461745.1 uncultured Oscillospiraceae bacterium
AACTCAACGCAGAGATTACGGGGGCCCTGAACGAGGGCGTCACGGGCGCGCGCACAACAAAGATTTTGTCAAACGAAGCTGCGATGAGCGCGGATTTTCGCGCGCAAACTGGCAACATGAAGCGGGAAACCACGCATCTCGCGCGCTATCACGCCGCGTTTTTGCCGCTGATTCTTTTCATTGGAGCGCTCGCAACCTCCGTCGTGCTTTCCGTCGGCGGCGCGCGGACGCTGGCGGCCTTACCCTTGCCGCTGGGTACACTCGCCGCGTTTTTGAGCTACGCCACGGGCATCTTCGAGCCGGTGAGCTCCATGGCGCGCGTGTTTTCGGATCTGATCGCTGCGCAGGTGAACATTGAGCGTGTTGACCAGCTTTTGCGCGAAGTCCCCGAAGTCACCGACACACCCGAGGTCATAGCGCGTTACGGCGACAGTTTTGCGCCGCTTGTGTAAAACTGGGAGCCCATGCGCGGGGACATCGAATTTGACCATGTGACCTTCCGCTACCCCGACGGGGGCGGAAATGTCTTAGAGGATTTTTCGCTGACTGTCCCCGCCGGAACCTTTGTGGCGCTGGTCGGAGAGACCGGGGCCGGGAAATCGACGCTTGTGAACCTTGTCTGCCGTTTCTTTGAACCGACCGAGGGCCGTGTGCTGCTCGACGGGCGCGATCTGCGTGAGCGCAGTCAGCTTTGGCTGCACCATCACATCGGCTACGTCTTGCAAAACCCTCACTTGTTTTCGGGCCCCATCCGCGAGAACATCCGCTATGGGCGGCTGAACGCCACCGACGAAGAAGTCGAGGCCGCCGCGCGGCTCGTCGGCGCGGATGTGGTGATTGACAAACTCCCCGAAGGGATGGACACCGCCGTCGGCGAGGGCGGCGACCGCCTGAGCACTGGGGAAAAACAGCTCATTTCCTTCGCACGCGCGGTGCTGACCGACCCGAAACTGTTTATCCTCGACGAGGCCACCTCGAGCGTGGATACCGAGACCGAACACCGGATTGCCGAGGCCACGCGCCGTCTGCTCCACGGACGCACGTCTTTTGTCGTGGCACACCGGCTCAGCACGATCCGCGACGCGGACTTGATCCTCGTCGTTCAGGACGGCCAAATTGTCGAACGTGGCACACATGAGAGCCTGATGCAAGCGCGCGGCGCTTACTACCGCATGTACACCCGCCGATTTGAGGAAGAGGCGGAGAAGAGCCTGTGGGAAAATTGACATCTCGGTTGAAAAACTGAGGTTCTTCAACCAAATTGGTCTGCGGAAGTTTTTTCGGGAAGTGAATTCCCGAAAAAACGATAGGAATTACGGGAGAAAGTTACAGAGAGTTTGACTTTTCAATGGAGATAAAGATTGAAGGTGCTGTTATGGTACGCGCACTACGGAGACTGTTACCCTTGAGTCTTGTACTGACCCTGTTGCTCCCCGGCTGCGCCAAAGAGGAGACTGTGAGCCCAAGCCCCACGCCGCCTCCTGTGTCGGAGTCACCCACACCCCCACCGCCCGAGCCGATCCTGAATCCCGACGGCGACACCCTGCTGGCACGCTTTCGCGCGCCGGACGGCTTCACGCGAGTCTCCGCTGAAGAGGGCAGCTTCGAGGCGTATTTGCAAACGCTTCCGCTCAAGACTGACGGCACACCGGTTTTGACTTTCGAGGGCAAAGAGAGCCAGGCGCAAAACCAAGCCGCCATCATCGACTTGGATGTCGGAAAAAAGAACGCGCAGAGCGGCTCACGTGCGCTGCTTCGTCTGCGCGCGGAATATCTCTACGCAGAAGAGAAATTTGACGAAATCACATACCATTTCCTCTCGGGCTTCACCTTCCCGTTTGAAAAGTGGGCCGAAGGCTATCGCGTGCGCGTCGACGGCAAGAAGGTGGAGTGGCAGAAAAAAGCCGAGCCATCCACGTCCTATGAGACGTTCCGCGCGTATCTGGATACGCTCTATGCCTACACGAACACGACGGGGATCCTTGCCGACCTTAAGCCGACAACCACGCCCTACATCGGCGACGTATTCATAAACGCCGAGTCCGGCGGCGTCATGATTGTGGATATGGCCGTAAACCCCCAGACGCAGGAGAAGGTTTTCCTGCTGGCGTGCAGCGGCTCTCCGGCTGAAAGCATCCATGTGCTCAAAAACCCCGACGAACCGGAGCTCTCCCCGTGGTACCGCATGGCCGACGGGTCGTTTACAACATCCGGCGGCGGGGTGTTTGGGCTGCCGGATTTAAGGATGTTTGATGAAGTATCTTCGGCTCCTTAATGAGCCGAAGATAGGAAAAACAGGAGGGACAGTGGAACGCCGGCAAACGTCTAAAGCCGCTTTGCCGGGGACGCGCAGAGGATGCCCCTGCGTCGGAATGAATCCGCCTACGGGGCGATGTCATATGGGGGCTTCGCACCACAGGGGATTCCGCCCCCCCGTTCCCTCGTTTTCTTCCCCAGGGGTTTCTTAAGGGGTCGCAACCCCTTAAGCCGCATGGGAGAGGATTGTCAAGGGGAGGGGATGCGGGACCCCTCCCCTTGACCACGTTCTTTGGTTACTTTCTGTCGTGCAACAGAAAGTAACGCCCCCGTGACGACAGATAACAGATAACAGATAACAGATAACAGATAACAGATAACAGATAATAGTGAATAGATACGATTCAGGGAGGTCACCCCTCATGCAATTTTACGCCCCAACCCGCCTATACTGCGGCGACGGCATCGTCCTGCAACAAGCCTCACTGCTTTCTACCCTAGGCCGTCATGCCTTGATCGTCACCTCACCCCACGCCGGAGCGGCCTCGGGCGCGCTCGATGATATCACGGACGCTCTTCGGACGGTAGGCACTACATATACGCTCTTTGACCAGGTGCAACAAAACCCCTCGCTGAGCTCTTGCTTTGAAGCCGGGGCGCTGGCTCGGGCAGCGGGCTGTGACTGCGTGATCGGTGTCGGCGGCGGTTCTCCGCTCGACGCGGCCAAGGCCATTGCCGCGTTTGCTGCCAACCCTAGTATCAGCCCCATGGAGCTTTTCTCCCTGCCCCAAACTGCGTCTGTTTTGCCGATTGCCGCCATCCCCACCACGGCGGGCACAGGTTCAGAGATGAACGACCACGCGGTCTTGACGGTCGACGGAGAGCGCAAACAGAACTTCAAAATCCTGCCGAACTACCCGCGTTTTGCCTTTCTCGACCCGCGCTACACCGCAAGCCTCCCGCAGCGCTATGCCATTTCCACGGCACTCGACACGCTCTGCCACTGTATCGAGTCCTACCTCACGCCGACGGCCAATCCGCTGACCGAGGCGTTGTGTCTCGGCCCACTGCCCGACATCTGGCGCGGACTGCAAATGCTGGCCGAAGAGAAGGCCGACGCAGACACGCGTCTCAAGCTGCTGCAAGCCGCCGCGATGGGCGGTATCGCGATTGCGATGACGGGTACGAGTGTGCCGCATCCGATGGGCTACAGTTTGTCGCTGTTTTACGGCTTGCCGCATGGGGCGGCCTGCGCACTGTTTTTGCCGGCATTCCTGCGCCGCGTACAGACCGTTTTCCCGGAACGTGTGGAGACCGTAATGGCGCGTTTGGGCACAAACCTTGAAAAACTTACCTCGTTTGTCACGCAATGGCACGGTTTCTCGCAATCTTTATCGGAAATGGAAGTTTCGAAGTATATAGGACTTGTGCGTGGCAGTAAAAGCCTGTATAATGGCCTTGCACCCATGCAGGAGGAAGACATGCGCCGCTGGCTCAGCGCGCTGCCTGGCCTGCCGGACGCGTAACCAAAGCTACATAGAGCCTCGCATCATTTTCCACGTGTGGACAATACATTTTAATCGCCGCAGCGCCTTTCCTATTTCCCTGGAGGCGGATTTTATACCGCCGCAAGGGTTTCATTGTTCGTGCTTTCGTCTTTTTCGATGGAAAACATAGTTTTTTATCGACAGTTATTTGGGGGTGAGTTGCATGCAAATTCGCCCGCGCCGGGAGGAAGAAACTCTACATTGGCCCATCATCGACGGGGATAAACCTGCGTCGATGTCTGCGCCTGCGCGCCCGGACTGGCTGACCCGCGCCATTTCTGTCAGCGCCGTGTTTGCCTGGGTGATGATTGTCGCCGTGTTGCTGATCATTGCCTACGCCAAACCTCTGGGCGAAAACTTTTTCTCCCGCACCATCGGCGGTCGCGTGGAGACCCGCTGGGCGCAAAGTATGTTGACCCTGGCCGGTTACCTGCTTCACGGAGAACTGGCTCTCTGTATCGCGGGGTTGGCGCTGTCGGGTCGCCGTGAGGGGAAAAGAATCGAGGGCGCCCGGCGCAATTTTGTGATTTTGGGGATTGTCTCGCTTGTAGGCTCAATCCTTTCCTGGTTTTTGCTGTTCTGAACGGAGTGATTGTATTGCACCCCCAGTCCATGATGAAATCCATCCTCGAAAACATTGAACGGGTCATCGTCGGCAAACGGCGCGCGGCCGAACACCTGCTGATTGCCCTGCTATGTCAGGGCCATGTGCTGATTGAAGACGTGCCCGGTGTCGGCAAAACCACGATGGTTTCCGCCATGGCCCGGTCGGTCGATTGCTCGTTCAGCCGCATCCAGTTTACGCCCGATATCCTGCCCTCGGACATCACGGGCTTTTCCTGGCCCAACCCAAAGACCGGGGAGTTTGAGTTTCGTCCGGGTCTTGTGATGAGCAACTTTATCTTAGCCGACGAAATCAATCGCACCTCGCCGAAGACCCAGGCCAGCTTGCTGGAAGTCATGGAGGAAGGCCAGGTCACCGTTGACGGCGTCTCCCGCCGCGTTGGCCCGCCGTTTATGGTCATGGCCACGCAAAACCCGATCGAGTACGTCGGCACCTATCCGCTGCCCGAAGCGCAGATGGACCGATTTTTCCTGCGCATTTCGCTCGGTTACCCGACCCCGCGTGAGGAGATGCACATTTTGACGCAACGTCAGCAGGGCGATCCGCTGCAAAGCTTGCGCCCGGTCTGCCACGCGCGCGACGTGATTGAGCTTCAGTCTCTGGCTGGAAGCGTCTATGTCCAGCCGGAACTTGGTGCTTATATTGTGGCGCTCGTCGGCGCGACAAGGCGTCACCCGGCCGTATCGCTCGGGGTCAGCCCGCGCGGGAGCCTCTCGCTCTATCGCGCCGCTCAGGCCCGCGCGCTTTACGAGGGCCGGGACTACGTCTTGCCTGACGATGTCAAGGCCATGGCCCCCGTCGTGCTCGCCCATCGCATCGTGCTGCGGCCCGACGCCTCGCTGAGAAATGTCACACAGGACAGCGTCGTGGAAGATACGTTGAAGGCCGTACCCGTAAAGTATTGATTTCCCTGTAAAGCCTTGACTTCTCCGCTCGGGAGGCAATCATTTTCACGTCCCCCCGAGCCTACGGTTAAATTTAGTATTTGGGACAGGACCATGAGAGAAAAACAAACCCCGCGCACCCCCTCCGCACCACCCATCTCCATCTGTTATACCGGACGCGCAAGCTTTGCCATCCTCTTTGGTGTTGGCTTGGTTTGGGCGTTTTTCTTTGCCAGCCCGGTGCCACGCCGTCTGCTATTTTTCCTCGGCGCGCTCGTGCTTTTCTCGCTTTTAACCTTTCTCTGGAGCAGCCGACGACTGATCGTGCGCCAAAGTTTTTCGGCGATTGCGACCGAAAAACAAAAGCCCGTGCGGCTCACCTTGACTTTCAACAACCGATGCCGACTGTTGCCGGTCAGCCGTGTGGACAGTCAGATTGCGCTCTGCGATCAGCCCGGCACGGCGACGGCTCGGTCCCAGGTTACGCTCCTGCCGGGTCAGATTCTGCGCCGCAGTCTGGACATTGCCTTTGCCTATCGAGGGATTTACCGCGTCGGGGTAAACGCGCTGTCCTGCCAGGATGTGTTCAGTCTCTTTGGCCGCCGCCTGCCGC
>CAYWWF010000079.1:0-3553 GCA_964461745.1 uncultured Oscillospiraceae bacterium
ACGTCTATGCCGATAACACAGGACAGCCGGTTCAAGCGCAGGTGCGCGTATCGGATGCGTCAGGCAAAACATGGTTTACAACGCAGTCTTCTCGACCGACGGAGATTGTAGAGTTAGAGTGTACCGACGCGGCGTTCTCACGAAAAGAGCAAAACACCGCCCGGCCATATACCACCTATATCGCTCAGGTGGAAAAAGAAGGTCTGCGTGGAGTCGTGATCGAGGGCATACAGATTTTTGACGGCACAACGGCCATTTTGGATGCCGTCCTGCCGACACAGCCCTGCGCCGGGGCGTCAAAGCTGGAGCTTACTGTGCCGCCACATACCCTGTGGGGACGGTATCCGCCCCGCATCACGTCGGGGTTGCTCACCGAAGCGTCTTCATTCGCAACGGAGAGTTACATACCGCAAACCATCCGAGTGCACGACGGTTTGCCGACCCGAAGAGGCGCGCCGAGCTATGTAGTGCCCTTCCCGGAATATGTGGCCAACGTCTGTGCCAACCTTGTGTACCCCACCTGGCCGGAAGAGGCGGTAAAGGCCCATGTCCACGCAATCGTTTCCTTTGCCCTACATCGCATGTACTCCGGCTGGTACCGCAACCGAGGCTATCCGTTTGACGTCACGACGACTTCAACCTATGACTTGCCCTACACGCCGGGACGAAATGGTTACGCCGAGATCTCTCAGATTGTGGACCGGTGTTTTCACACCTACCTGCACAACAGGGAGACGGGTGGGCCGCATTTAGCGGCCATTGGCGACGGACGCGGAGAGGTTCGGCGCGGTGTTCTGCACGGATGGGATAGCGTTCGGCTCGCGCAAGAAGGCCTCAGCGCGGAGGAAATCCTGTGGCGGTGCTACGGGGACGCGGTTGCGTTGAAAACCACCGACAACATACAGGGTGCCGTGGTGCCCTATCCCGGCCATGTGCTTGAAAAGGGTTCGAGCAACAAAGCATTGCAATGGCTGCAAACCGCGCTGAATGTGCTCGAAACCAGTTTTGCTATCCCGAGTATAGCCACGCCAGACGGCGTCTATGGGCCCGCCACGGAAAAAGCCGTCGAAACCTTTCAATTCCTTTTCAATATGCCGATCACGGGCACTGTGGACTTTGCAACTTGGCACAGAATTGTTCGCGCGTATCAAGGCGTACTGTCCATGCTGGAAGACCGATATCGATTCCAATAAAAACAATCTGGGGCTGACGCGCACGCGTCAGCCCCAGATTGTTTTTACCTACCATGTAGGAACTATTTCTTTTCCCCCGCCGCAGGCGGGGGAAAAGAAAAGCATTCCAGTTTTTAATTGCAGGAGTAATTTTCCTTAACCAAAGTTTCCGTAATCTACGGCGTTGGAGCCGGCGTTACCGCCGCCGCCTGGGATGCTCAGCGTGAGCGTGAAGGAAGAACCCGGTGGATCCTCAAAGATTTCATCAAACTTTTTGTAGCTGCCGTTGTTTCCAAAACGATGGGTTTCGCCGTACCAATAGTCCCCGTTGCTGACATAGAACTCATAGGTGCCCGGCGGGACGGACACGGTCAGCGTATCCTCCGCGCGGATGAAGGCGGTGATGTCCCGGCCGCCGTCGAGGCTCTTGAAAATCACATAGTGCGGCTTCCCGTTTTGGCCGGTAATCGTGTATTCAATGGCGTCATCTCCTGTGGGCGCGTCTTGAAGTACAGAGGTCGGCGGCAGTTGAAGAGGATATATGGCGTTGTAGTCGATTGTTTCTTGAATTTTGTCGGCAACGTCGCATAGGCCGTCATACAAATTGGCTAGGTCGGACTCGAGATCCGCAACATCAAACTCCAAAGACGGCTGGAGCAAATCGACAATGAAACTGTCAGACTTAGGGCTCACCAGATCGTACAAGAGGTTGCAGGCGTCGGAGACTATGCTCTCCCTCACTTCAGGCAAGTCTGGAGAAAAGTAGACGGGCTCAGCTAGCTCAATGAAGTACATATCAAAAAATCTTGTGAGGAAATCATCAACGTTGCCGAGTGAAAAGTCAACCTTGATCTGTGTGCGCTGCGTGTTTAAGTAGCTGACATCCATAATATTGGGAATAAGAAATTCTTGCGCCAACTCATACAGATAGTCCGCGTTATCTCCGTAAGAAAGACAAGCGTTCTCGAGGACATCGTACGCGTCTGAGAAGGAGAAATTGGATGTTAACGCTTCTAAAGGATCCGCAGCGGACAGAGACCAGGTTTCACCGAAGGCTTTCTCATAGTTTGCGACGATTTCAGACAGGCCGCCTGCTTCTGGAGATGTACGGAAAGAGATTTCATATTCGGGGGAAGCGCCCGGTGTATGAATGACCTCCGCGTCAAGCGATATGGTTTTGTACTCCAATTCACCACTGAGCTGCGAGACAAGTTCCTGCCGCACGGCCCGTGAGGTTTGATCCAAAAAGCTGTCCGTCGGCAAGGTTTCGATATCCGGCACGTTTTGTACTTTCTGGGCGTTTAAGATAGGTACACGCACCTTTAAATTCAACATTTGCGCGCGAAGGTTTTTGTCAAAACCGGCCTCTAGGTTTTCCTTGAGCGATTCAAAGCCAGCGGCTTTGACGGCCTGTATGTATTCCGTGGGTAGTCCCTTGTCCGAGAGGGAATTGTCCAGGAAAACACCGTATTCATCGGTGATTGTATTGGACAGCACTGTATAGTCGGGTTTGCTCAAAACAAAGAAATACAAGACAGCCGCAGCGGCCAGAACCAGTACGGCGGCGGAAGAGACCAGAATCCAGAACAGCTTCTTGTTTTTCTTGGCGGCGGGTTGCCCGGGCCTAGAGTAGGGTTGGCCGGGCTGTCCCTGCGGCGGCATCCCTTGCGGGGGCATACCCTGTGGCGGCGGGGGGGCCTGGCGGTTTTGCTGCACAGGTGGCTGGCCCGGATAGGGCGCGTTGGGGCCGCCTTGTGGCATTCCCTGGGGTGGCATGTTTAATGGCATTCCCTGTGGCGGCATCCCCGGCGGCGCAAAGCCCGGCGGAGGCGGCGGGGGCCCCTGGCGGTTTTGCTGCTGCTGCACAGGGGGCTGGCCCGGATAGGGCGCGTTAGGGCCGCCTTGTAGCATTCCCTGGGGTGGCATGTTTGATGGCATTCCCTGTGGCGGCATCCCCGGCGGCGCAAAGCTCGGCGGAGGCGGCGGGGGCCCCTGGCGGTTTTGCTGCACAGGTGGCTGGCCCGGATAGGGCGCGTTGGGACCGCCCTGTGGCATTCCCAGGGGCGGTATGTTTGATGGCATTCCTTGCGGCGGCGCAAAGCCCGGTGGGGGACCCTGTTGGGCCTGTTGCAGAGGCGGCTGGGCGGGATACGGCGCGTTGGGGCCGCCCTGCGGCGGCATACCTTGGAAAGGCATACCCTGCGGCGGCATGCTTTGCAGAGGGGGGCCTTTGCGTTTTTGTTTCACAGGAGGCGGGCTCGGATAAGGCGGATTGGGGTTGGAACCAATTTGCGTAGGCATGCCCTGGGGTGGCATCTCCTGCGACTGATTTTGAGCGGTTGGTTGATCCGGATAGGGCGGATACGCTCGCATGGTACGGC
>CAYWWF010000079.1:3653-8874 GCA_964461745.1 uncultured Oscillospiraceae bacterium
TGATTTTGAGCGGTTGGTTGATCCGGATAGGGCGGATACGCTCGCATGGTACGGCCTCCAATCGTTTATGCAATTTCCCGGTCGCGCCGACCGGCAAGCAGTCTGCACCGGTATTTCTCAAACGGGCAAGGTCAGCAAGGTTTTTGGCAAGGTTGTGAGGTTGCGCGCGCCGTTGTCTTCCAGAATCAGCACATCCTCAATCCGAACGCCGAAACGGCCGGGCAAATAGATGCCGGGCTCGGCGGACAACGCGGTGCCCGTCGGCAGTGGTGTGTGATTTTGGGGAACGGCCCCGCCGGGCTCATGGACATCGAGGCCGATGCCATGGCCAAACGAGTGGCCGAAATAGGGGCCGTAACCGGCGCTTTCAATGACACCGCGCGCGCACGCGTCGATCTCATGTCCGGTGACCCCCGCGCGCGCCGCTTGAATCCCTGCCTCCTGGGCGCGTAAAACTATCTCATAGATATTCTTCATTTCTTCGGTGATGTCACCAATAGCCAGCGTGCGTGTGGTGTCGGAGCAGTAGCCGGAAGCCTTCACCCCGAAGTCCAACATCAAAAAATCTCCGGCGGCCAAAGGACGCGTCCCCGGCTCGCCGTGCGGGCGGGACGTATTCGGACCCGCGACGACAATGGGTTCAAAGGAAAGGGATTCCGCGCCTTCAAGCAGCAAAAAAAATACCAGATGCGCCGCAACCTCTTTCTCCGTCATGCCGACGCGGATTACAGGCATGAGACGGTCAAAGGCGCGCTCGGCGATGCGCTGCGCGGCGGCCATTCGGTCGATCTCATCGGAGCGCTTCACTTGCCGCAGACGCATGAGGGCGGGCCCCGCAGGCTTCAGGCGGACGGATAGGTTTCGGGAAAGCAAATCATATTGGTGCAAGGATATGTTCAGAGACTCAAACCCCAGGGTTTTGACATGGTGTTGCGCGAGTCGGCGGGTGATGGCCTGTAGGTACGAGTTCTTTGTGTTGTCCTTGAGTTCTACGACGAAACGGTCGCGGCAGATTTGCGCGGCCTCGATGTAACGGGCATCGGTAAAAAGATAGGAATCAAAGTGGGTGATGAGGACATAGGCATCGGAAGCGTGAAAATCCGTGGCGTAAAATCGGTTTTCCACCGATGTGAGCAGCAAAGCGTCCAATTTCTCAGCTTGGAGCATCGCCCTCAGCGCCGTCAAGACATCCACAGTAAGCCCCCTTTTACTTTACTTCGCGTTTTCGCGCCGCAAGGCGCGGCGAATAAACGGAGACTCCAGCCAGCGGCGCAGAGAAAAGAAAAAGTGACCTTTCAGATGCAGCGGTTCAACCAAAATGGCCATCAGGCCCGAGCGCTTGGCACCAAGTACGTCGGTAAAGATCTGATCGCCGACGCCGGCCACCTGATCTGGGGACAGTGAGAGTTTTTTTAGCGCGCGCTGAAAACCGCGTGAACCGGGCTTCCGGGCGCGGTGTACAAACGAAACGGGCAGCGTTTCACAAAATGTCTGCACACGTTTTTCTGAATTGTTGGTCAGCACAATGATGGAGACGTCCGCGTTCAGCATCGTCCGGATCCAGTCGGAAACGGCCTCGCTGGGCGCGTCGTCGCCATAGGAAGCCAGGGTGTTATCGAGATCGACAACAAGACCCCGGATGTTTTCTCGGGCCAAAAAGGCCGGGGAAATGTCAAACACACGGGAAAACATCTTATCCGGAATAAAACAGTCGCGAAACTTTCTCTTGGGCATAAACAAACGATCCTGTCTATATATTTATCGTGTAACCCACGGGGAAGACGCTTGGATCAAAAACAGCGAAAACCACATCCAGTATATCACAAAAGTTCGCGCCGACAAGGGGGTAAAACATGTTTCGTAATTTCCAAATCCTTCTGGCCGCATCGCCCGAGGATACGCGGCAGGCGCAGAAACTGGGCTGCAAGATGGCGCACATGGCTTACAGCGTAGGGCCTTGGCTGCGGCTGATTCGTGGCAGCATCGGCCTGTCGATGCGCGGCGGGCTGATGGTGCTCTCCGATGAAAAGTATGACGAGACACCCGGAGATAGTACTGCGCTGGGGCAAGAGATACTCAGAGAATGCATCCAACGGGGCTTCGAGGGCGTTGTCTTTGACTTTGAAAAGCCGTTGGACAAGAACTTAGAGGCCATGCTCTTCGGGCTTGGCGACGCGTTTGTGCGACATGATCTCAAAGCGTATGTGTATCCGCGTTACGCCCACTGTCTGCCGCGCGCAATCGTCATCCTATCCAGCGCACTCGTGTCCGGCGACCTGCGACTGAAAATCCAGGAAGCCAAGCAAAAACACCAAGGTCACACCTTCGCCCTGGAGATGGAAAAGCTTTGCCGCGACATTCGTCTGCCCGAAGCCTCGGGACAGGGCCAGCGGATCAGTCAAAGCGAGCTGGAGGCGCTCACGGAAAACCGTACAGTGTTCTTCTCGCAGGAGCTTTGCGCGCACTATTTTACCTACAAAGACGGCGAGAGCAACACCCACTTCGTGATCTACGACGACGCCCGGAGCCTGCTGCAAAAGATGGACGTCGCACTGCGCATGGGCATTTTCGAGGGTTTTTTGCTGTATCCGGAGGTTGTGAACATTTGGCCGGAGCTTGAGACACAGCCATAGGGCATCAGGAAAAAAATACGGCCCCAATGGCGCCGCTGCCGAGCAGCAGCCAGATGGGGTTTACCTTTGTGCGCAACATCAGGAAAAAGACAGTGAGCGCCAGGGCGGCAAGCCAGAGGCTATCACCCAAAACCGGTTGCGCAAAGGTCTGCATCGAAAACAAAACAACGAAACCCGCGATGAGCGCGAGCACAACCGGACGCACGCCGGAGAGCAGTGTGCGCACGGCGGGATGGTTTCGCTTCGAGAAGAAAAAGCGCGCCACGAGAAAGGCGATGATAACACTGGGCAAGGCCATACCGAGTGTGGCCATAAGCGCGCCGGGCAGACCAAAAAGCTTCATGCCCGCGAAGGTTGCGGCATTGACGGCAAATGGGCCCGGTGTGAGCTGGGAAATGGACACCATGTCCAGGGCCTCCGCGGAGGTCAAAAATCCGCCGGACACCAAATTCTGGCTGATCAGCGGCACCATCGCGGCACCGCCGCCGAAGGTGAACAGCCCGACGCGGAAACAGAGCCAGAACAGCGCGAGGGACTCAAGCATCGCTTTCCCTACCTTTCAAGCTTAGGAATCCCGGCGGCGGGTCAATGCTTGCCAAACGAAGCTGACAAATATGCCGCCGAGGAGAAGAAAGATGAGGTTGAGCGCGGGGAAAATGAACATAAGCGCCAGCGCCACGAGAAACAAGATAACATCCCGAAGGCGCGCGACGGTAGCCGGAAACAGTCGAAAGACCGTAGCCAACAGCAAGCCTGCAACAGCCGCGCGCAAGGCTTTCATCGCGCCGAGGACAAAGCGGTTGTCGATCACAACATGGTACAGCGGTGTGAGCAAAGCCAAAAGGACAAACGAAGGCAGAATCGAACCAATGCATGCGACGACCGCGCCCCAGCGTCCGGCTACGCGGTAGCCGACCATGATGGACGCGTTGACGGCCAAGATGCCGGGCAGCGACTGCGCCACAGCGACGAGGTCGACAATCTCCTCCTTGGTAACCCAGCCCTGTTTGTCGACAAAATCGCGCGACATCTGCGGGATCATCGCGTAACCGCCGCCAAAAGTAAACGCGCCGATGCGCAACATGACAAAGAAGATGCGCGTGAGCATCCGCAGCGTGGGTTTGCTTGGGGTGAGCGGTTCCGGCAGAGAAGGCTCAGCCACAGGTCATTTCTCCTCAAAGGGTCTTTCGATAATGATTGATTAAACAGCCCGAGAGCAGTATATCCCTTTCTTCGCGGGACAAGTCGCCAAGGTCAAACACGACGGGAGTTTCGTGTCCCTCGTGTATCCAGCGCGCGCGGACGCGGTGCTCCGAATCCGAGAGCAGCACGTCGCGGACATTTTCAAGCACAAAGCGGTCACCGCAAGCCGGACGGGCTGTGGGCAACTCCGGCCACAGCAACGGCAGGATGCCCCAGTTGATGAGATTGGCGCGGTAGCGACGCGTGGCATACTCTACGGCGATGTTCGCGCCGCCGCCGAGTACGCGCTGGCAGGATGCCGCCTGTTCGCGCGCCGAACCGTCACCGGGCTTGAGCGCGCAGACGACGCTACTCAGTCCTGCCGCGTCGCCGCGTCTGGCCGCTTTGGCCTCTTCACGCAAAGCCTTGGCGCGCGCGACATAACCCGGGTCTTTGCGGGAGAGCGTAAACTCGGAGAGTTTCTCGGGGTTTGAGCGGTACGAGGAGGTTTCGCCCGACGGAATCAACTCGTCGGTCGTCGTGACCGGATCGAAGATCGCCGAGGCCACAACGAGTGTGAGCTCCTGCGGCAGTGGCGGAAAAGCGGGCCAATCGGCGATATTCGGGCCGAAGACCAGTTCGGTCTCAGGTTTCGGAGCGCCAACCCCCGAAAACACAGTTTTGTAATAGGGAGACAGGTCATAGCGCTCGGGCGCCTCAGGTTCGGGGCAGACAAACGGCAGCTCAGTCGCGGCGGTAAGGACACCGTTGCGGGCCGCGGTCGCGGCGATGGAGCGGGCGTCCATGAGAGCTACGAAGGCCGTTTGACCCGAGGAGGGTTTGCTGCCTTCGCGGTTTGGGAAGTTGCGCGTGGCGTGGCGAATTGAAAGCGCCCCATGCGAGGGCACGTCGCCCGCACCAAAACACGGCCCGCAGAAAGCCGTGCGCAGGGTAGCGCCCAGTGCTAAGAGGTCGGCGATGACACCCGCGCGGCTGAGTTCGAGCAGCATCGGCTGGCTGGCCGGATAGACCGACAGCGGAAACGCGCCGGCCGTGGCGTCGCGGCCAAAAGAGCTCGCTTGCACGTCCGCAGCAGTCATTTGCACGCCCTGCGGTGTCCGACCCGCGCGCAGCTCTTCACAGGCGCGCAGTATGTTGCGCGCCTCCACAAGGTTTTCATACAAACCGCCCGCGCAGCCGACAATGACACCCTGATCCACCAACACTTCGCCGTTTTGGGCCTTGAACGCGAGTCTAGGGGTTTCCTTGAGCCCCCACTGCGCGGCGGCGTCCAGGGCCACCTCGTGGAGCATGTCTGCGGCGTTGCGGCGAAATTCCGCGATGGGATACGCGCGGCTCGGGTGGAAGGGCAGCGCGATCATAGGCTCTATTTTGGAGAGATCGAT
>CAYWWF010000080.1:0-5700 GCA_964461745.1 uncultured Oscillospiraceae bacterium
AATGTTTCGGGCTTGATATTCCACGTTTTGAAAAGAAATGTTACAGAATACCTGTTTGTGGGTGTCGGGGCAGTTCTTGTCATTTATTCACCTGGATGATACAATATATTCCAAATGGAATTTGTACACGCAAAAAAGCAACCCAGCCTGAGGCATCGCCTTAGGCCGGGTTGTTCATATTCGTCTATAGATTTTTGATTAGTCCGCCTTTTCGGCCCAGAAAGCAATGGTTCGCAGCGATTCCGTATCGTGTGTACTCCAATAAAAACCGCTCTCTTCTCCGGAGCCGCCAGAGCTCTCCAGCTCAAGTAGGCCCAAGCGCTTTGCGAGGGTCTCGTCCTCGGCCAACGTATCGTCCAAACGGCGCGCGATGGCCAGGGCCACCGTGGTCAGATAGACTTCGCCCGACGCAATCTTCTGGGGATCGGAGTGATCCAATAGGCTTGATACAAGAACGCAATAGACCTTTTCGGTGTCCTTGTACTGGAAGATTTGCATCAAGCGCATGTCTTCGCCGGGGTATGTATACGAATAGATCTCTCGAATGCCATCGCTGTTGTCCAGGATATCGGGGGGCTCGGTAAACTGAAACTCTGTAAGTGCATCCTGTTTGAGCGCATCGACCAGCTCCGTGGCCGAGAGGCCAAAGTCTTTTCGTAAGTCTTTTTGGGTATCCGATGCTTCTTTTTTTGAACAACCCGCAAGAAAAGCTACAATAACACACAGCACCCAAAGCAGCACAAAGGACTTTCTCATCCGCCTTTCCTCCCATGACATAGACGCCGTAAATATTACTCCTGTAAGCGTTCTTTAGATCTCCCCCCCGCCTTTGGGGAGGGAGATCCGCTAATGCTTACTTCCCATGTAATATATCAAAAAAAGCGGCTCGGTGTCAAAGCCGAACCGCCCGGGATGAGAGTTTGAGGGGGTCTCGTTCTAAAAGACACTCGCATTACAGTTCTCCCTGCCGACGCAAATCTGCCTCAGCCTGATCGATGGCCACGAAGGTGAGGCCTGCAAGGCTTGGAGATTTATAGCCCAAGACACCCAGCCGGGCTTGGCGAACAGCGCCACTACGGCTTTGGGCCGAACGGCAGCTTCGAACCTGGCTCATCAGCCGTTGACGTTCAATGTTGGCCATGCGGGCTTCCATTGCGAGTTTTGGGTCATATTTTTCAAGGTGCCGCCGTTCTTCCTCGCTGACCTTTTCACCGCGGGCGATGCGACCTGCAATGTCCGTGGTGTTCATCGTTTTTTTCGGCAGAAGAGACAGGGCGGACAAAGCAGAGGATTCATAGTGGTCGGATGGCGGAAGAAAAGGTGACGAGGTAGGGGCAGGGTGAGAGCTTTTGTACGTTTGAGACGGGGCACGCCTGGGGACGGAGCGCGCGGAATCGGACAGTTTTTCTTGTATCCGAGTCTGAGCCAGCGCCATGCGAGCGTAATGGTTCACATTTGTTAAGGTTGAAAACACAGTTTCCGCCTCCTATGGCCGCAGTCTATCGTTGTGGGGGCGCATTTGCCTCCGGGCGGGCAGGCAAATACAGACTCCTCATAGAGTATATCGATAGAAAAGGGCAGAAGGATTAGGAAAATATGGAGCACATGGAGAAAAGTGTAAAACAACGCTCGCGGAAGGGATAAAACCCCTTTATTTGTCGCTCAAAGCCGCGCGCTTAAAGCAATTGAAAAACGCAAACAGGCCGATGGTAAGTGCAATGTGTCCGAGCGTGCCGATGGCCATCGCAAGCGTGGTGTTTACCGTAAAGCTGAAAACCTCGCCGAAACTGCGATACATCATGACGGCGATGGAGACGATCAAACCGAGGTTGTAACTTTGAAAAAAGAGCTTGTAAGGTTTCTCGGCCTCGATATTCCAGAGTTTTTGCAACACGGCGGTGAGTACAAAAAACAAAAACCCCAGCACCAAAAAATGTGTATGTATCGTGAGGCCCAAAGGGCGGGGGGCGATGCCCTCCACCACCGTCTTTGATCGCGTCATCTCTATAACGGCAGCAAAGATCACCTCAAAGGCCACGCCTGATATCAGATACATAAATGCGGTGCGGATTATCTTTTTCATATTACATAACCCTTTCACGTTCTTTTTTATCACGGCAGCGAGGACACACGCCGTGCAGCATCAGCGTATAGCCTGTAAGGCTGATCTCCTCATCTCGGGGTGTAATCTCGACACGCACGTCGGCGTCGAAAACCCGGCCACAGCTGTCGCAGAGAAAGTGTTCATGGTCGTCCAGACGGTGATCAAAGCGGTCACCCAAACCCGGCACGGAAATCTTTTTGATTTCCCCCTTTTGCGCGAAAGTGTTTAAATTGCGGTAGACCGTACCAAGGCTTAACCGTTCGTTTTCCTTTTTGAGTGTTGTATAAATTTCATCAGCGGTGGGATGATTGTTGGCAGAAAGCACCGCGCCGAGAATCCATTCTTTTTGCTTTGTGTTTTTCATGTGGACACCTCTGTGATATTTCTCTTAAAAACTATTGTTCCCCTTTACGGATTAGAGAGGAGACATAGGATGAGAACGATAATAGTAACTATTCCTAGTATACTCCCTAAAACTTTTTTTGTAAATCCCCATTGACAAGAAAAAATTTCTTCGGTATAATCATGACAGTAATGATAATCATTACTAATATTGATTTCTCCATATCAGCAATATCGTATGAGCTGATCTGATTTGGCTCGATGGGGTTTCCCCCAAAAACAAGGAAAGAGGTAAGTGACATGGCAGAATTTAAAGGTTCAAGAACGGAAGCGAATTTGATGGCGGCGTTTGCCGGCGAAAGCCAGGCCAGAAACAAGTATACCTATTACGCGAGCAAGGCTCGGGAAGAGGGCTATGAGCAGATTGCCAACCTGTTTGAAGAGACCGCCAACAATGAAAAGGCCCATGCGAAGATGTGGTTTAAACTCCTGCACGACGGCGCTGTGCCCACGACGGCGGTGAACCTCAAGGATGCCGCGGGCGGCGAACACTTCGAGTGGACCGACATGTACGCGCGCATGGCAAAGGAAGCAAAAGAAGAGGGCTTTGATAAAATCGCGTTTTGGTTTGAATCCGTAGCCAAAATCGAAAAAGACCATGAAGAGCGCTTCTTGGCGCTGCTGAACAATGTGGAACAAGGCGAAGTCTTTGCTAAGAAGGAAAAAGTGGTTTGGATTTGCCTCAACTGCGGGCATGTCTATGAGGGCGAGAAGGCCCCGGCCAAGTGCCCGGTCTGTGATCATCCGCAAGCCTATTTCCAGATGCGTGTGATCAACTATTGAGGACACCTTATTTCCCACAGGCGGGGGAATAAGCAAACAAAAGCAATACCTGTCAAGGGGAGGATTTGCCCATGAAAGGCAACCAAAAGTTCTTTCTCTGTAAGCATTGTGGGAATCTCATCGGTTTGATTGACAACCAGGGTGTGCCGATGCTTTGTTGCGGGGAAAAGATGCAGGAACTTGTGCCCAACACGGCGGAGGCCGCTAAGGAAAAGCATTTGCCTGTGGCTACGTGGGACGGCGATACGCTGATTGTGGATGTCGGCAGCGTGGCCCATCCGATGAGTGAAGAACACCACATCGCGTTTATCTATGTGGAGACCGAGCGCGGCGGCCAGCGCAAAGGCTTGGCTACGGACGACGCGCCGCAGGCCCGCTTTACGTTCGTGGACGATGCGCCCGTGGCGGTGTACGCGTATTGCAATCTCCATGGACTGTGGAAAACGGGTCTCGAGTCATAGCGAGAAGAATATGCAGTATAAGGGGGGCAGATCGCCCCCCTTAGTTATGCGCGAGGCAAAGGCCACTTCCTGAGATTTTCCTGTTTTTCCGTCAAAATTCCCTCAAAGAACACAGGATTCCGGGGGATTTGGCTTGACATTCTCTGGGCTTCACTCTATACTACTATTACGCCTGCACGAAATCAAAGCAACACGGTAACGATGGCGCAGGCGGATTTCAGTGGATGTCCCCATCGCCTTACTATTGCTTTGGAATAAACCGTTGCCTGTATACTTGCTACCGCTTACTTCAAAGCAATACGACAAGAACTGTCACCACGGGAGAGGAAGATGCATCATGAGCGCTTCGCGCGAGAAGCGGGAAAGACAACAACAAAAAGAACAACTGGATCCGAAGGCCAAAAAGAGAGGCAAAAGCAAAAAGACATCCGGCGGGGGCGCACCTCGTTGGCTTGGCCCCTTGCTCAAATGGGTGGTCATCCTTGTTGTCGTACTGGGTGCCTTGTACCTGGTGGCCTCCGGCATGGGTTTGCCACAACGTGTTTTTTCGGCGGTTACGATCGGCGACGAGGGCATCTCGGCCGCGGAATTCAACTACTACTACTATATGGTTCGCAGTGATTTCCTGCAGCAATACGGCCAGTCTTACGGCATGACCGATACGCCGGATTTGGACAAGCAGTTCGGCTCTTCGTTCAAGGAACAGACCCAATCCGAGCTGCAGAGCAATATTGCTCTCGTAGCTGAGGCCGAAAAGAACGGACTCACGCTTTCACAGGAAAACCGTGACACCATTGACTCCTATGTAAACGGACTCAAAACCGAGGCCAGCAACAGAGGGATCAGCACCACCCGGTTGCTCGAGGAGACCTATGGCATCGGTATGACCGAAGGGCTGTACCGCAAAATCTTAGAGCGCATTTTGCTGGCCGTTCAGTGGAACGATCAGAAGCTTGCGTCTTTGACGTTCACGGAAGCCGAAATGCAGACAACTTATGATGAGAGAAAAGATGAGTTTGACTCAGTGAGCTACCGTATGGTCGTCTTCCAGCCCGACGCGATCCCAGAGGACACCGCCGAGGACGCCAAGGAAGCCGCTCAGACGGCTGCGATGGAGCAAGCCCGTCAAAAGGCCGACGCGTTCAACGCGAAACTCACAAGCGAAACGGCTTTGATCGAATTGGCGGATGAATATCCTGTGTTTGTAAACAGTTCCGGGACCAACATCGTGCAGGACGTGGACAACACGTTGCTTGAGTGGCGTCAGCTTTCGACTATCTCTCCGACAGTCGTGGACACCTGGCTCAAAGACAGCGTCCGCAAGCCCGGCGATCACGCCGTGATTGCCGATGAGGAAAACAGTATGTACTGCGTGGTCATGTTCTTGCAGCGCATGAAAAACGAGTACAACGCCGTCAATGTGCGCCATGTTTTGATTATGCCGAGCACAAACGATCTGGAGAAAACCACCGAGCAGCTTGACGCCGACGCCAAGAAGAAGGCCGAAGACTTGCTGAGCCAGTGGAAGTCCGGGGAAGCGACGGAGACGAGTTTTGGCGATATGGCCACGAAAAACACCGAAGACCAGTCTTCTGCGGCCAGCGGCGGCCTTTACGAGCATGTTGCTAAGGGTAAGATGGTCAAGCCCTTCCAAGACTGGATCTTTGACGCGGCCCGTAAAGCCGGGGACACCGGCATTGTGAAGACCGATTATGGTTACCACATCATGTACTTTGTCTCGCGCGACAGCGAGCCATATTGGCAGTACCAACTCGGCGAGACGATGAAGTCTGAGGCCTATGGGACGTACCTTGAGGAACTGCGTAAGGACTTCCCGATCAAAGTGCATGAGTTTGGTCTCGGTCTCACGGGCACCCGTCGCACACCGAAATAATACAGAATAAAAGTTTAGGCTCTGCATCCGATGCTGTGTTGGATGCAGAGCCTTTT
>CAYWWF010000080.1:5800-8815 GCA_964461745.1 uncultured Oscillospiraceae bacterium
TGCGAAGGTACGTCTTGTACCTTGCGCAGCGCGTGTACCAGCGGCAAATCCAAACGTGCGGCGACTGCTCGCGCGAGCAATTCGGCCTGGTCGTATCCACGGGTGCGCAACCGCTTCCGGCTCACGGGTACCCAGGTTACAACGAGCGGCGCGTTGGGCGCGTTGGTGGGGTCGTTTAGAGACGCGGCGTTTGATTCAGACAAACCGGACAGCGCCGCCGCGGCCATGAAGCCCGAAAAGCTTTGCGCCGCGCGCGGGCGGTTTTCAAACTTGAAACGGTGGATGGCTTCGCGCACGGCGTCCTCATACACAAACGGGGCCGCGCAACATAAAGACACAGCGGTGCCCGATGCGTCACACGATGGTGCGCTGTCCTGTGGGCGCTCGGTGGCTTCCAACACAAAAGCCCCACGCCGGAAGGGCAGGGTGGGGTAGCAGTGTGTACAGACGCCCGGGCCGAAGGCCGGGGCGGAGAATGCGGCATCCAGCGGCGTAGCCTTACGATCCGATGTCTGATCATCGGGGGGCAGACACGGGCCGATAAAGCGCGTATCGCGGGTCAAAATCTCGTCGCAGAACACGCAGCGCGGGGGAAAGAGCAAATCCCCGAGGCGATCCCAAAGCGTGGGTGCGGCATCAGTCTTCATGGGCGTCACGCAAGCGGCGGGCAAGGCCTGAATACCGCCGTCTATCCCGGTTGTTTTGTAGCATATGTCGCAGCACGTCCTCTCGGCCGACGACGATCAGATAGCGGCAGGCCCGTGTGACCGCCGTGTAGAGCACGCGGCGCGTGAGCAGGGCCGCCGGGCCCGGCATCGCCGTAAGGATTACGGCTTCATACTCGCTGCCCTGGGCTTTGTGGACGGTCATCGCGTAAGCAGGCTCGAGTTGAGGTAACAATTCCAGCGGATAGCGCGCGGTGCGGTCGTCAAAGCGCACGGTGAGCATTTGGTCAAGCAGGTCTAGCTGTTCTATCTGCCCGACATCACCGTTGAACACGCCGAGGCCCGACGCGCCGTCGTCACGCTTCCAGAGCAAGTCGTAGTTGTTCTGAATTTGCATCACGCGGTCGCCGACACGAAAAATCTGCTCCCCGAAGCGAAGTTCGGGTCGATCGGGGTGCTTCGGGTTCAAGCGAGCCTGTAAGTGGTCGTTGAGACTGCGTGTGCCCAGCATCCCTTTGCGGGTCGGAGAGAGAATTTGAATCTGTGTGTTTGGAATCCCTAGGTTTTGCGGCAGCCGTGTTTCCGCAAGCTCCAAAATCGTCGAGAGTGCGGCTTCGGGCGTCTGGCGAGAGAGGAAGAACATGTCCTTTTCGTTTAAGCGGAAAGAGTCCACCTCACCGACGCGGATTGCGTGGGCGATCGTTACAATGTGACTTTCTTGCGCCTGACGGAAGACATCTTGCAAGCAAATCACCGGCAGCTTTCTGCTGGCGATCAGGTCATGCAGCACATGACCGGCCCCCACGGACGGAAGCTGGTCGGGGTCGCCGACGAGAATCAGCCGGGTGCCCGGCTGCAGCGCGTCAATCAGCGCGTGCATCAGCAAAAGGTCTACCATAGACATTTCGTCGATGATTACGGCGTCGCAGTTCAGAGGGGTTTCGTGGTTGTGGATGAAATGCGAAAGGCCTGTCTCGGGGTCGAAGTCCACCTCGAGCAGGCGGTGGATGGTCTTGGCTTCGCGGCCCGTAAGCTCCGACATGCGTTTGGCCGCACGGCCCGTGGGCGCGGCGAGCGCCGTGTCCAGTCCGAGCCGGTCAAACAGCGTCAACAGCGCGCGCAGCGTCGTGGTTTTGCCGGTACCCGGGCCGCCAGTCAACACCATGACATGTGTCGAAGCCGCCAGTGCAAGCGCCTCCCGCTGCTTCGGGGCCAGTTGCAGGTCGATGTCTGTCTCGACCTGTTCTATGAGTTTGGAGAGCCGCGCGGGTGCTCGGGCCCGGACGAGTCGCATCAGCATCCCGTCCCGGACGGCGCATTCGGCTTCAAATAAGGCGCGTAAGTAAACGAGTTCGCGCTCGCCGTGGGTTTCGACCACGACGGCATCGGTTTCCAAGAGTGCCGTTAAAGCTTGCTGTACATCCTGCGTATGCACGTCGATGAGCTGACAGACGACGTCGATGAGCAGTTCGGCGGGCAAGTAGGCGTGTCCGTCCTCCATGTTCACGCGCAGTTCAAACAAAATCGCGGCCTGTACGCGTCGAAGGTCGCCACCCGCAAAGCCCAAAGACACGGCCAGACGGTCAGCCTGGGCGAAGGGGGCCGCGAAAGGCTCTTCGGTGAGAACGTATGGGTTGTCCCGCAGTACGGAAACCGCGCCGTCCCCAAACTGCTTGTACAGAGGCATCGTAAGCGTGAGCGGCAGCGCGTGCTCGGAGAGAAAGGCCATCAGCCGACGCACGGCGTTTTGCGAGGCAAAGGCGGCGGACATGCTGCGCGCGCGTTTGGGCGAGATGCCCGGGATTTTAGACAGCTTGTCCGGCGACTCGGCCAGGACTGTCAGTGTCTCCGCGCCGAAGGCGTCTACCAGGCGGCGCGCAAGCACCGGGCCGATGCCGGGCACGACACGGGCTGAGAGGTATTCACAAATGGCCTCGACATCCATGGGCAGCGTGCGGGTGATGTGGTCGGCTTTGAACTGCCGACCATACTGCGCGTGGGTCGTAAAAGCACCTTGGGCTTCAAGTTGCTCGCCGGGGGCCGGATGGGGCAGCGTACCGACCAGGGTGACGCTTTCGGCGTCCGGCCCTCGGAGTTTGACCACGGCATAGCCCGTGTCGTCGTTGCTATAGACCACCGAGGCGATTTGACCCGCGACCCGTGTACCGGTATCGTCCATGCGTGTGACTCCTCTTCAGGGTGTATTTTCGCGTTTGCTGTCCACGGCCCAGAAAGAGCCAGACAAAGGCGACCAGGCCAAAGGCCGCGAAGTAGGCCAAAATGGTGTCCAAAATGGGCGGCATGGAAGCTCATCTCCTTGTCAGAGTGATATTCCAGCATATGCCGTCCG
>CAYWWF010000081.1:0-8763 GCA_964461745.1 uncultured Oscillospiraceae bacterium
ACACTCAGCGACGGCGCCCAGCAGGCTCTGCTCGTTGAACTGCCCGCCATTGATGTGAACGGTGTGATCCCCGCATACGTCATGGGTACCGTCGTGGGCCAGAGCACGCAGGTGAAGGTCGACCTGAACATTACAAAGGTGGAAAGCTATAAGCTGAATGTTCCGGCCAGACTGACGCTCAAGAAGGGTACAAAGTATGATCTTGGCGCAGTTGCTGTTGTTGAGCATTACAACGCCAACATATATCTGTCTTACGCGTCTAGCAACGCCACTGTGGCCAACGTGACCGCCAAGGGTGTAATCCAGGCGCTAAAGGTAGGTTCGGCGGTCATCGCGGTGAAGGACGCCTACACCGGTACCACAGCCGCAGTGCTTGTCACCGTTAACTGACCTTCCCCGCAGACACTGAAATGATCTAGGTATGTATAGAGGGCGGGGCCGGTTGTAACCGGCCCCGCCCTTGGGTTGTGGGGGAAACGTTTTCATCTGGCACGCCCGGCGCGATTCGAACGCGCGACCCCCCGCTTAGGAGGCGGGTGCTCTATCCACTGAGCTACGGGCGCATGAAAAGGGGAAGGCGGGAATGCTCGAGCGAAAGCGAGCAGGTCGTTCGCCATCGGTTTGCCGGGGTCTAATACCCCGCGAAAAAGTCTACCCGCCCCGGCAGCGGCCGGGCGGCGGTAAACCGCGTGAGCAGCTCTAAGAACTGCGTGTAGCGGCGCTCGTGGATCTGGTCGGAAAGACCTGAAGCGCAGGTGGTTATCACGACATTGTCCCGAGACCACAGGGGATGATCGGGATCCAACTGCCCAGGGCGCGTCAAGTCCAACGCCGCGCCCGCGAGGATCCGCCGATGCAACGCCTGTTCCAAGGTGTCGGGCAAAACGACGCCGTCAGAGCCCACATGGACAAACAAGGAACCCATGGGCAGATAGGAAAACGCCTCGTGGTGGAGTATGTTCTGTGTTTCTCGGGTCAGCGGCAGGGTGGAGAAGACAAAGTGTGCCTGCGACAAGACGGTGGGCAAGTCAAACAAATCATACACCTTTTGCACATACGGCACCTTGCCCAAGAAGTTTTTTCGCACACCGATAACGCGGCAAGAAAAACCGTTCAGCAGTTTGCAGAGCGTTTGCCCGACTTCGCCGAGCCCCAAAACAGCCACAGTTGCGTAGGACAGTTCCCTGGGCTCCTCAAATACAGGGGGGACACTGTCGGGATCGTGCCGAATCGGGAGATTGCGCAGCAGCATGAGCATCAAGGTCAGCGCGTGCTCTGCGGCCGGCGGGCCGAACACACCGCGCGGTTTGGTAAGTAGGATGTTTTGCAGTCGGAAGATCTCGTGTCCAACATACGCTTCCGCATACGGGTGCGTAAGGTGCAACCACCGCAGACTCTCGGCTTGAGACAATGCCTCCGGAGACGGCGCGCCCCAAATCATCTCGGCCCCAGCCCAAAGCGGCCCGCCTACAGAAGAGGCGGACTGATAAAAGACTTCATAAGCCGTCGCTTGCTCGGCGATGTGATGTAAGCGGGCCGGATTCAAAGTGAAGTTTTCGTCGGAGAGGATCAGCAGCGGCTTCACGATTCCACCTCGGTGTGTAAGGTAATCGATACAATTTCCGGTTGATTGAACATGCGCAACGGAAGGGAGGAGAGGTCGGAAGAGCCCAAGCCCCGCGAGACGACCATGACGGTACCTTGCTCGCGGATGACCCCGGCCGTGTTGGTCGGGAACCAGTTGCGGCCGGGTCCAATGAGGCCTTCGGTAAAGGGCAGCCGCAGAATGCCACCGTGCGCGTGACCGCTGAGCACCAAGTCTACGTTGGCTTGCGCGTAAGTGTCCAAACGGTCATAGCGATGGGAAAGCAGTAGCACAAAACCGTCTTCCTCCGCGCGCGCTTTGCGCACAACATCCATGACACTGGGCATATCCCAGGGTCCGTTAGGATCATCCACACCCGCAAGGCAGATGCGCGCCTCGCCTTTTTGCAGATACACAAACTGGTTTTGCAGCATGGTGACATTGGTCTCCTGCAAAAGCGCTTTCGTCTGCGGCACCATGCGTGCGGCCCACTCGTGGTTGCCTGTAACGTAATAGGTCGGGGCGATGTCCTGGAGTCCGAGACACAGGCTACGCATTTTGGAAAGCCCAGCGTTCGACTCAACAAAATCACCGGCCAGCGCGATGAGATCCGGCTTTTCAGCCGCCACCATTTCAAACAGCGTTGTATTCTCCGGGCCAAAGACCTTGCCATGTAAGTCCGCGAGCAGGACAACCTTCAGGCCCTCGAACGCAGGGGGCAGTCGCTGTAAAGAAACATCGTAACGCGTCACTTCAAGCACTTGGTTGCTGATATAGAAATTCACACCGAGCCAGAGCAAGAACAGCAAAAACACAGTGAGCTTCCAAGGAAAGCGTCGCTTTGGTTTGTCTCCGGACGAAGTGGAACGCCGTGAGCCCGTCTGTTTACGACTCTCAGTTTCCGAAGAAATGTGAGAGTTTGAGACGAAATACCTCCGTTGGGAAGGTGTATGACCGGTATTTTCGCACACAAACACGCCGTCCATACGGGCGGCGGGCGACACGGCCAAAAGCTTTTTTATAGTCCACATTGGCCTCATTTTTTGTTTCGGATATAGATCAGTTTTCCATTGTTGGCCTGTACGTTCTGCCGGTAATCGACCTCAAAGTTTTCAATGGATTCGATCATCTGTGTGAGTTTTTTAAACCCGTAGTTTCGTGAGTCAAAGTCAGGCTGCTTTTTGTTGAGCAAACTGCCGACTTCGCCGAGGTAAGCCCAACCGTCGTCATCGGCTACGTCGTCGATGGTCACGGCGATCAGATCAATGATGTTATCCGGGACAAGCGGTTTTTGCTCGTTTATGTTTTTGCGGCCTTTGGCCGGTGTGGCCTCGGTTGAGGGTGCGCCTTTGGTGGGCTTTTTGGGCAATGTTTCACCTTTTTCGCCGCCGATGACTTCAATATAAATGAATTTATCACAGGCCACAATGAAAGCGCCCGGTGTTTTCTTTTCTCCGATGCCATAGACCTTCATACCGGCTTCGCGCAGACGGGTGGCCAGCCGCGTGAAGTCCGAGTCGGATGAAACCAGGCAAAAACCGTCCACACGCCCCGAGTAGAGGATGTCCATCGCGTCGATGATCATCGCCGAGTCCGTGGCGTTTTTCCCGGTGGTATATCCATATTGTTGGATGGGCGTGATGGCGTGTTCAAGCAGCGGTTTTTTCCAACCGGAGAGGTTGGGGATGGTCCAGTCGCCGTAGATGCGTTTGATGGTCGGGTTTCCGTACACGGCGATCTCTTCCATGATCTGCTTTAAATGACGGCGCGGCACATTGTCCGCGTCGATGAGAACCGCGAGTCTGAGATCTTGACGAATTTGCACTGGTCACCATCCGTTTCCCCGGCGGCCTGCCGCAATCGCTTGCTGCATCCGAGCCGCAGATCACTCATTTGTACTTACATTTCGCACCGGATATACTATATAAGTATACACCATCTGTCAAGTCCGGAAACCGGACGACATTGCTACCGCTTGCGTCAAGGAGAAGAAGGATAAAGAGTGCCCTCCTTCTCCTTCTCCCGCTCTTTTTCGCTGACGCCAAAGATCACTTCCTCATTGTGCCTCAGTTTCGGCGCGACTGTGACTCAGGCTTCCCCCTTGTATTTCTTGCGTGTGGCCATACCGCCGCGCAAATGCCGTTCGGCTTTGTTCTCCTCTAAGATTTCTTTGACGGCCAGATACAAGGTTCTGTTGTATAACTTCAAGCGTTCGGAAAGATCCTTATGTACGGTTGTCGCAATCCGGAACGACGCGCGCGTATCAAAGGTGGGCAGCTTGTGTTGCCCTAAGTTACGCTCGATCAAAGCGGTGAAAGTGTATGTCGATTTGCCCGTGCCGATTGACAACTATGGTTTTGACAATGCGCCGGAGGGCGGCGTTGTTCAGGCCTTGCAGCGAGGCGATATCCTCAGCGCGACAGGTGGAGCTCGAGACCGAGTGAATCCGTCGGCTTGCCGTTTGCAGTTCTTCCGCTTGTTGCAACGCCGCGCGCAAATGGTCAATTTCCTCCCGGACAGGCTTTAAGCGGGCGGTAAGCTCTTCATGGGTCAAAAGTTCCTCAGCGTAAAGATCCAAATTCTTTTGCCGGACCCTCTCGAGCTTTCGTAAGCGGCAGCGCAGCTCTTTCGCTTCGTCATCGCCGATTTCTTTGGTTCTGCGGTTGCACGCGCGCACCACACTGCGTGTAAGATCCGGTTTTTTCTTGAGTATGTAGGCGAAAAAACGTTGGAGCGCGTCCATAAGAGCCGTCTCATCCACGCTTACGGCGTTTGGGCAGGCCCCCGCGCCCTGCGTGTTGCGCCCGCCGCAAACCCAGCGCACCGAGGTGTTTTGGTAGTGACGAACGATGCGTCGGAAACTGTGGCCGCAGTCTTTGCAGCGAATCAGTAGCGAAAACAGATGCGCGTTGCTCGGGCGCTCCTGTTTGGTCGAGATCGCTTCGTTGCGTTTAGCTAAGAGAGTTTGCGCTTGTGCAAAACATTCGGGCGCTATGATGCGCAAATCGGGTCGATCTGAGATCATCCACGAGTCCTTGTCTCTCGATACACGCACGCCGGTCAAAAAATCCGCAACTTCCTGCTTGCCGTTGATAACTTTCCCTGTGTACAACTCGTTTTTTAAGATTCGAGCCACCGCGTTCTGACTCCACGCACAGCCGCGCTTGGTTTTTAATCCGCTTTGGTTTAGGCGCTTTGCTATCTTCAGAGCACCGCAGCCCTCTTTGGTATACCATTGAAAGATCTGGCGCACAACGGCGGCCTCCGCGGCATTGATTTCAAGATGGAAGTAGTCTCCGGGTGTCTTGTCGTAACCATAAGCGAGATTGGGGACGCGGCCTTTTTCCGCGTTTAGTTTTTTTCCGAATTTTACACGTTTTGAGGTGTTCGCGCTTTCTTCCTGCGCCAGTGCGCCAAAAATGGTTAGCACAAATTCCGAGTTGCCGAGCACCGTCTGGTTGGAAGTTAAGAATATCGTTTCAACGCCGAGGGCTTTGAGTGTGCGGATGCTTTGTAAAAAATCGACGGTGTTGCGCGCAAAGCGAGAGATGTCCTTGACGACCACGAGCTCGAATTGACCAAGCGCCGCGTCCCGCAAGAGCTGCAAAAACGCTTTGCGGTTTTTGGTTTTGGTGCCGGATAAACCCTCGTCGGCGTAGAGACGTGTCAGCGTGTGGCCGTGTTTTTCCGTATAGGTCGTAAAAAACTGTTTTTGGGCCTCCAAACTGCCCAACTGATCTGTGGTGTCGGTGGAGACCCGGCAATAGGCGGCGATGTTCATGGGCTGTTTCCTTCACTCCTTGGATTGTCGTCGTTTTCTGCTTGATTCTGGTGGCAATCGGACAACGCGATCATGAGCTTGTCCGTATTGGCCTCAAGTAAAACGGTCAAAAGACCGTCGGCGGAGATTTGAATGGGGTTGGGATCAAAGAGACGAAACAGTAGCGAGTTTTTTTCCAAGCAAGAATCACCACCAATGATGAAAAGTAATATAGAAATATTGAAAACACGGCACTTGACGCTGGACAGAAAAGAGCAATTGTTTTATAATAAAAGAATACATTCTGTCGAAATAATGCGTACGGATTGATATTTTGATTTGGAACAAATTGAGGCGACTGTTCACTTTCAAAGTAGTATTTTTCCTTTGTGCCATTTAGAAGATGGGTGCAAAAGATGTGACCGGAACCGTACCGAGCGGAGGATTGCTATGCGAGCAGCGGGAGACAAGATATTTTTGGTGGACGACAATGTCGTCAATTTGGCCATCGGCAAGAATGCTTTGATTGAGAAGTATCAGGTTTTTACGATGCCGTCGGGCGAAAAGCTGTTGAAATTTATGGAGAAAATGTTGCCGGATTTGATATTGCTGGACATTGAAATGCCTGATATGAATGGGTATGAGATTCTAAAAACGCTAAAAAGCCGGGAGGAGACCGCCGACATTCCGGTTATTTTCCTAACAGCCAAATCAGACGCCGACAATGAGCTCGAGGGGTTGACACTGGGTGCCGTGGATTACATCACCAAGCCGTTTTCTACGCCGCTCTTACTCAAACGCATTGAATTGCATCTATTGGTGGAAAAACAACGCAAAAGTCTGCAAAACTACAATGAAAACTTGATGCAGATGGTCAAGGAAAAGACCCAAACCGTGCTGAAGCTTCAAACCGCGATTTTAGAGACCGTTGCGGAGTTGGTCGAGTGCCGGGACAACATCACCGGCGCGCACATTGAGCGCACGCAGAGTTTCTTGCGCGCGCTGCTCTCGGAGCTGATGAGAAACGGGCCGTATCGTGAACAAGTGTCAACTTGGGATACGGAAGTGTTTTTGCAGTCCGCGTTGCTGCACGACGTTGGGAAAATTATGATTCGGGATAGTATCTTGGGGAAACCCGCGCGTCTCACAGCCGAAGAGTTTGAAGAAATGAAAACCCACACGACCTTTGGTGTGCAGATCGTGGAAAAGATCAGCAAGACCGTACAACAGGACGCGTTTTTAGAACACGCGAGAATATTGGCCGGCGCGCACCACGAAAAATGGGACGGCAGCGGATATCCCTTGGGGCTTTCTGGGGAGGATATCCCATTACAGGGTCGGCTTATGGCCATCGCGGATGTCTACGACGCGTTGATTTCCGAGCGGCCGTACAAGAAGGCGTTTTCTCACGCCAAAGCCTTGGAGATCATTCTTTCGGAAAAGGGCACACATTTTGATCCGTTGCTCATCGACGCCTTTGTCAAGGTATCCGATCAGTTTTCGGCCATTTTAGCGTCTTCTAAGGAGGCATAGCCGGCATGAAATGTGCGCGCATCGGCAGCTTGATCCTGTCTTTTGTCCTGCTTGTCCTGCTCATCGTCGGCTGTACGGCGACTCCCAAAGCAGTGGTGGAGCAACCTCGCTTTGCAAGTTATCGTGACATACCAGACATAACCGAGAAAGACATCGAAGCCATTGAAAAGCTGCGTGAAACTCGTTCTTCTTTTCAATATGGTGTGAGTGTCTCGACAGAGTTCTTCCAGCAGGGCGATGGCACGGTTGGCGGTTTTTCCGCCTTGTTTTGCGCGCGCTTAAGTGAGTTGTTCGGGATTCCGTTTGAGCCTCAGGCGCAGGGCTGGGACGATCTGATGACGCGGTTGGACAACCGTGAGCTTGACTTTACCGGTGAATTGACACCGACACCCGAACGCCAGTTTCGCTATTATATGACCGACGCCATTGTCCAACGCAGCATCAAGATTTTTTCTAACCGTTTCGCCGAAAGCCTTCAAGGGATTGCACAGGAACGACCGTTGCGTTGCGCGTTTTTGGAGGGCAGCAACACATACAATTTGGTCAAAAACAAATGGAATTTGCCGTATGAGGCTGTGTTTCTTCCCGACGAGGCCGAGATTGCCCGCCAACTGGAAAACGGCCAAGTGGACGCCTACATTGAAGAAAACATAGAGGAAGCCATCTTTGACAGCTACGACTTTGTCAAAATAGAAACGTTTTACCCACTATCGTACTCCTCTGTTTCGATGACCACGGCAAATCCGGAGCTTGCTCCGGTGATTGCGGTGGTACAAAAATACCTCAAAAACGGTGGCTCTTATGAGCTCACTGAGCTTTACAATCAGGGTCATCAAGACTATTACAAGTATAAGTTGCTGTCCCGCCTTACGGAGGAGGAATTGAGCTACATCGCGCAGCACAATACACTGGAAACCGCGGTGCTGTACGGGGCGGAAATGGACAACTACCCGGCCAGTTTTTACAATGAGAAAGAAAAAGAATTCCAAGGGATTTCCATTGACATTTTAAAAGAGGTTTCGGGGCTTACGGGCCTTGAACTTTCCATTGGCAACGATAAAGACATGGAATGGGCGGATATTTTAGAAAACCTCGAAAACGGAACCTTTTCGATGGTGACCGAGCTGCTGATTACCGAGCAGCGGAAAGGTCGATTTTTGTGGACTGACGAGCCATTTTGCATGGATCAATACGCGCTCCTGGCGAAAGCGGACTATCCGTATGAGGACTTAAACCAAGTTCTGTTTTCGCGTGTGGGACTCATGGAGGAATCCGCTTACACCGACGTGTTTTATGAGTGGTTCCCCCACAGTGAAAATGTTACGGTGTATTCCACCAGCCAGGATGCTTTTCGCGCGTTGGAAAACGGCGAAATTGATATGCTCATGGCTTCGCAAAACATATTGCTCCACCTCACAAATTATCTGGAAAAGCCGGGTTTTAAGGTCAACATCGTGTTTGACTATGCCTCGGACTCCTACTTTGGCTTCCACAAGGATGAGACGCTGCTGCGTTCCATTGTCAGCAAGGCGCAGCGTTACATCGACACCTACGGCGTTTCCGAGCGGTGGAAACGCAAAATGTTTGACTACAAAAGCAAGATGGTCAAAGACCTTATGCCATATTTCCTTGCCGTTAGCTTGGTTTTGCTGTTTGGTCTTTTTGCGGTATTGTTTCTGTTTGTGCGCAACAAACGGCTCAGCAGAAATCTGGAAGGGCTTGTCGAGGAACGTACGAGTGAGCTAAAGAGCACAGTTCAAATGTTAGAGAGTGCCAACGCAGTCAAAAGCGAGCTGCTCGAACAGATGCGCGAAGCGGATGAGCGTACCCAAATCATGCTCAACGCGACGCCCCTGTGCTGTAATCTCTGGAATCAAAAGTTTGA